>JBEGRN010000052.1:0-8654 GCA_041180425.1 Verrucomicrobiota bacterium | reverse complement strand
GGTCGCGCCGGGGTAATACTTGCTCAGGTCGGAGAGTACCTTCTTCGCGTTCGCGATGTCGTCGTCGTATTGCTTGCCCGCGTACCAGTCGATGGGCTTGCCGGCCTTATCGACCCACGGGGCTGGCACGGTGGCCGTACCCTTGGCGGGGTCGACGGGCCAGGAGTCAGGGCGATCCTTGTAGCCCGCGTAGACCTTGCCTTCGAAGACGTAGCGTTCGCTGCCGGGCGGTAGGAGGTCCCAGCCCAGGCTGCGGTTGCCGATGCAGCTCTT
This sequence comes from Verrucomicrobiota bacterium, assembly GCA_041180425.1. Taxonomy (GTDB): domain Bacteria; phylum Verrucomicrobiota; class Verrucomicrobiia; order Opitutales; family UBA953; genus UBA953. The sequence continues at coordinate 8,381 of JBEGRN010000052.1, read as the reverse complement.
GAGCAGCATCACCGGCGCTTCCACGGCGTCGCCGAGCGGGTGGCCGATGCCGTACTCCGGACCCATCGTCTTACCGCCGACCTTCAAGAATTCGTTGTTGAAGAGCTGCATCCCGCCGCTGCGGCCGACCATCACGCGCACGAAGCGCACGTCGGGACGTTCGGCCCAGTTGCCGGTGGCGTCGACGAGGTGCGGGTATTTCTTCTTCGTCTTCACGGCGAATTCGAGCGAGCCCTCGGGGCCGGTGACCTTGCCGAGGCCGACCATGTTGGACTGGCCGAGCAGGATGAAGACTTGGACGGGCTTGTTGAGGTCGGCTGCGGGCTTCGGGGCGTCGGCGGCTTGGAGTCCGAACGTGGCGCAGAGCAGGAGTGCGAGGAGGCGGGGTGTTTTCATGGTGAAAGCTTATTTGGTCGCAGGCTTGAGGAAGCCCATGGAGTCCATCCAGTTGGCGGCGTTCTTCGTCCAGCCATCGACCGGGTTATTGGTGACGCGCGTGCCGAAGCCATGCCCGCCCTTGGCGTAGACGTGGATCTCGGCCGGAAGGTTTTGGCGTTTGTAGGCCAGGTAAAGCTCGGCGGCTTCGACGGGGTTGTTGCCGTCGTTGTGGGCCACCACGAAGAAGCAGGGCGGGGCGTCCTTCGGTACGCTGAAGCCTTCGCGGAACTTGGTCTTATCGTCCTTATCGAGGAAGCCGCCGCCATAGACGAAGATCGTGAAGTCCGGACCACGCGCGTCGTCGACGGCGGCCTTTTGCGCGAACGTGCGCGCGGTGCGGTCCCAAGACGCGTGGCCGACGAGGTTCGCGCCGGCGGAGAAGCCGATCACGCCGACGCGCTGGGGGTCGACCTTCAGTTCGGCGGCCCGATGGCGCACGAGGCCGAGGGCGCGTTGCAGGTCTTGGACCGGGTAGTTGTAAGGGACGGCTTCGTCGGACGTCGGCGTGCGGTAGCGGAGCAGCACGGCGGTGACGCCGAGCTGGTTGAGCCATTCGCAGACGCCGGTCCCTTCGTTGGTGGTGGAGAGGAACCAGTAGCCTCCGCCTGGGCAGACGATGACGCAGGCGCCGTTCGGTTTCGTGGCGGGGTAGATCGTCACCGTCGGTTCGGCAATGTGCGTTTCGTGGCCGGGCGTGCTGCCTTTGGGCCCGATGCGCTTCAGGGTCGCTTCGGAAGGCGCGACGCGCACGCCGAGTTCAGCAGCGTCGAACAGTTTGATGGGCTGAGGGGCTTCGGCGGCGCAGAGCGCGGCGCCCAGCAGGAGCAAGCAGGGACGGAGGGGCATGGGGGTGTCCCTATGACAGCACTTCGCCGACAATGTGCCAGAAACAAAAAGGCCGGCACCATCGCTGGGCCGGCCTTTTAAAAGGGCGCTAGGAGCGCTTAGGCGATGGCCTTGAGGTAGAGCTCGTTGGCCTTCTTCCAGTCGACGACCTTCCAGTAGGCGTCCACGTAGTCGGGGCGACGGTTCTGGTACTTCAGGTAGTAAGCGTGTTCCCAGACATCGAGGCCGAGGATCGGGGCGCCGTTGACGTCGGCCAGGCCCTTCATGAGCGGGCTGTCCTGATTGGGCGTGGAGGTCACGGCGAGGGACTTGTCGGCCTTGACGACGAGCCAGGCCCAGCCGGAGCCGAAGCGGGTGGTCGCGGCGACCTTGAACTTGGCCTTGAGGCCGTTCTCGCCTTCGAGGCCACCGAAGGCCTTGGCGATGGCTTCACCGAGGGCGCCGACCGGCTCGCCGCCACCATTAGGAGAAAGGCTGTTCCAGAAGAACGTGTGGTTGGCGTGGCCACCGGCGTTGTTGCGGACCGCGGTGCGGATGGACTCAGGGACCTTGGAGAGGTCAGCGATGAGCGCGTCGACGTCGGAGCCGGCGTTGAAGGCGGGTTCCTTGGCGAGGGCGGCGTTGAGGTTGGTCACGTAAGCGTTGTGGTGCTTGCCGTGGTGGATTTCCATCGTCGCCTGGTCGATGTGCGGCTCGAGGGCGTTGTGGGCGTAGGGGAGGGGAGCGAGCGTGTAGGACATAGAAGGACGGGTGTTGGGTGGAGGGTTGCTGGGAGAGGTTTGGGCGGAAAGCGGAGTGGCGGCGAATGCGGCGGCAGCCAAGGAGGTCTGCTTGAGGAAGTCGCGGCGGTCCATGGGGTCAACGATGACGAAACCCGGGCGGGGTCAAGCCGGGTCGGTGGTTTCCCGGCCGCGCTTCATGTTGAAGTACGCTTGGAGGATTTCTTTGCACGGGGCCTCGAGGACGCCGCCGACGGCGTTTACGCGGTGGTTCAGTTTGGGCAGGGCATGCAAGGACGTCGCGCCGCCCATGCACCCCATCTTGGGGTCGCCCCAGGCGTAGACCACGCGGCCAAGCCGGCTCATGATGGTGGCGCCGGAGCACATCGGGCAGGGTTCCTTGGTCACGTAGAGCGTGCAGTCGTTGAGGCGCCAGTCGCCGATCTTGTGGGCGGCTTGGGTGATGGCCAGCATCTCGGCGTGGGCGGTCGGGTCATTGGAGCGTTCGACCTCATTATGGGCGGCGGCGATGATTTCGCCCCCGCGCTCGATGACCGCGCCGATCGGCACCTCGTCGATCCGCCAGGCGTCGACGGCCAGATTGAACGCCAAAGCCATGTAAAAGGCATCGTCGCGGACCAATTGGGACGGACGGAGCTTCTCGAAGGGGCAGGTGAGGCCCGGACGGGGCGTATGGCTTTCGCCTTCCATGCCTGCAGAATCACCGTCCAGGCCCCGGTGGCAAGCGGGGAGGCGGCCTTACTACGGTGATTGACTCCGCGCCATCCTGCGCATGGATAGGGGTCTACCAAGGCATGGCTGAAGAACCCGTTATCGAACTCGAAGGCAAAATCCTACAAGTGCTCCCTGGCACCATGTTCCGGATTGAGCTCCCCAACAAGCACGTCGTGCTGGGCCGCATCTCCGGGCGCCTCCGCAAGAACTTCATCCGCATCAACCCGGGCGACCGCGTGAAGGTCGAAATGAGCCCGGCCGACCTTACCCAGGCCCGCATCATCTTCCGCCTCCGCGATACGGCGCCGCGCCCCCCGGGCCCCCCGCCCAAGCGCCGTTACTAAGTATTTCTAGATCAGCCCGGTACTCCCGGGTTTTTTCTTGCAGGCATCTTCGAGTTAATCCATTAATCATTACTCAACTACTAATCATTAACCCCATGGCTATCTACAACAGCGTCATCGACACCATCGGTCGCACCCCTCTGGTGCGTCTGAACAAAGTCACCGCCGGTCTCAACACCGAGATCCTGGTGAAGCTCGAATACTTCAACCCGCTCTCGAGCGTGAAGGACCGTATCGGTCGCGCCATGGTGGACGCCGCTGAACGCGATGGCCGCCTCAAGCCGGGTGGTACGATCGTCGAGCCGACTTCCGGCAACACGGGCATTGCCCTCGCTTTCGTCGCCGCCGCCCGCGGTTACCGCTGCATCCTCACGATGCCTGAAACGATGTCGGTCGAGCGCCGCGTGCTCTTGCGCATGCTGGGCGCCGAAATCGTCCTGACCCCTGGCGCCAAGGGCATGCGCGGTGCCATCGAGCGCGCCACGCAGCTCCGCGAAGAAATCGGCAGCACGGCCTTCATGCCGATGCAGTTCGACAATCCTGCCAACCCGGAAGTGCATCGCCGCACCACCGCGGAAGAAATTTGGGCCGACACCGAAGGTAAGGTCGACGCCATCGTCGCCGGCGTCGGCACGGGCGGCACCATCACCGGCGTTTCCTCCGTCCTCAAGGGCCGCAACCCGAAGTTCCTCGCCATCGCCGTCGAGCCTTCCGCCAGCCCGGTGATCACGCAGACCCGCAGCGGCCAGCCCGTCCAGCCTTCGCCCCACAAGATCCAGGGCATCGGCGCCGGCTTCGTGCCGAAGAACTGCGACCTCTCGCTCCTGGACGAAGTCATCCAGGTCTCCAACGAAGACGCCTTCGCCACCGCCCTCGACGTCTCCGCGCGTGAAGGCCTCGCGGTCGGCATCTCGTCGGGCGCCAACATCTGGGCCGCCCTCCAGCTCGCCAAGCGTCCGGAGTTCGCCGGCAAGCGCATCGTCACGATCGCCTGCAGCCCGAGCGAACGCTACCTCTCGACCGCCCTGGCCGAGAAGGTGCGCGCCGAAGTCACGGCGCTGACCGCTTCGTAAGCCGTCGCCCAGCCGACTCCCCAAGGCCTGCGTCGCAAGACGCGGGCCTTTTTGTTCGCGAGGGAGGGGTCGCACGGCGTGCTGCCCTAGGCATTTAAGGGTAGGGGCGTGGTTTACCGCGCCCTCCGCCGTTGGAAGGCAAGGCGAAGCCTGGTTCCTCCCCAAGGCGGCGTGTAGGCCCAACATGCGCTATGCCACGTCCTTTCGCTTCGGACTTGCCACGTCTAGTCATAAGGTGAACATCCGTTCACTCTATGGTAGATATCCGTCAAGCCATCCCGTTCGACCCCCGGTGGGCCTTGGCCTTGCCGTTGCTCGAGACGCAGGTCGCCGCGGGCTTTCCTTCGCCGGCCGATGACCACAGCGAGCGTCGGCTCGACCTCAATGAGCACCTGGTGCGCCGTCCGTTGTCGACGTTCTTCCTCCGCGTCGAGGGCGAGTCGATGTCCGCCGCCGGCATCATGTCCGGCGACATGATCGCCGTCGACAAGGCCGCTTCGCCGCGTGACGGCGCCGTGGTCGTCGCCGAGGTCGACGGCGAGTTCACCGTGAAGCGTTTGACGCGGGCGCCCGACGGCACCTGGCGCTTGCGCGCGGAAAGCCGCGACTGGCCCACGTCGGCCTTGCCGTGCGGCGAGCGTTTTCGTATCTGGGGAGTCGTCGTCGCAGTGGTGCGACGTTGCTGACATGCTCCGCGCCCTCGCTGACTGCAACAACTTCTACGCCTCCTGCGAGCGCGTGCTGGACCCGTCGTTGATCGGCGTGCCCATCGTGGTGCTGTCGAACAACGATGGCTGCGTGGTCGCGCGTTCCAGCGAGGCGAAGCGCCTCGGCATCCCGATGGGCGCGCCTTACTTCGAGGTGAAGCGCGTCTGCGAGGCGCATAGCGTGAAGGTCTTCTCGTCCAACTTCGGCGTCTACGGCGAGTTCTCCGAACGCGTCATGGCCGTCCTCGCCGAGCACGCGCGGGACTTCGAATCCTATTCCATCGATGAGGCTTTCCTCGGCTTCCCGGACATGCCCGAGGCCGACGCCCGCGCGCTGGGGCTGCGGATCCGCGCCGACGTGCTGAAGCGCACAGGCATCGCGGTGTCCATGGGCATGGGCGCGACGAAGGTGCTCTGCAAACTGGCCAACGAACGCGCCAAGTCCGACCCTGACGCCGGCGGCTGCTTGGTCGTACCGTTTGATGTCGAGGGGCGTCGGGCCTTCCTCAAAGGCGTCGAGGCCGAGGACATCTGGGGCGTCGGGCCGGGCTTAGCCGCCCGTTTCCGTTCGCATGGCATCCTGACCGCCGCCGACTTGGCCGAGGGCGATCCGGCCTTCATCCACCGCATCGCGGGCGTCGTCGGGGAACGGCTCGCCTTGGAGCTGCGGGGCATCCCTTGCCACGAGATCATCGAAGACCCGGGGTCGCGCCAATCCATCATGGTCTCTCGCTCGTTTGGCCGCCCGGTGTCGGAAGAGGCCGACCTCGCCGAGGCGATTTCGGCGCACGCCGCCCGCGGGGCCGAGAAGCTGCGCGAGGACCGTCTGGTCGCTTCGTCGGTGGTCGTCTTCTTCGGCACGAACAAGCATCGCCTCGACCAGGAACAGTACAAGGCTGACGCCATGGAGCCGCTCGATCCGCCGACGGATGACGCGCGGCTGATCTGTGCCGCCGCGGGCCGGGCGTTGCGCCGCATCCGTCGCGATGGCTACTTGTACAAGAAGGCCGGCATCCTGCTGCAGGGCCTGACGCCCTCCAACCAGATCCAACCGACGCTGCCAGGGCTCGGTGCGCCCGTAGACCCGGCCCGGGCGCGGCTCATGCAGGCCGTCGATGCGTTGAACGCCAAGCTCGGCCGCGAGGTCGTCCGTCCCGGCAGCTCGGGCCTCGACCGGAAGTGGCAAGGGAAGTCGGAGCTGCAGTCGGGCGCCTCGTTGACCGACCCGGACCGCTTGCCCACGGCCAAGGATGGGGCGAAGCCCAAGGATGGCCTGAAGCCGCGGATTCGCTTCCACGAGTGAGTCCGCGGTTGCGCGGACAGGCGTTTTGCTTCCCGCTGGAGGCCTCGTGACCATCGACTCGACCACCGCCACGCTGCTGCCGCTGCTGTCCGCCTTCGGCTACGCCGTCGCGGCCATCATCCTGAAGCGGTCGACGGAGGGTGGGGCGGGGCCGTGGCGCATCGGCTTCGTCGTCAACATGACGATGGGGGCCTTATTTCAGACCTTCTGGCTCTTCGACGACGGGCAGGGCGGACCCTTCACCGCGGTCGCTGTCCTGCACGCGCTGATCGTCGGCGCAGTCTTCTTCGCCGGACAATATTTCACATTCCTGGCACTCAGCCGAGGGGACGTTTCCGTGACCACGCCCGTGCTCGGGGCCAAGGTCCTGTTCGTCGCTTTCCTCGCCGCGCTGACGATGGGGCAGGCGCTTACTCCGGCCATCTGGGTGGCGACCGTGATGACGTGCGTGGCGATGGTCCTGCTCGGCGGCGAATGGCAGGCGGACCGCGACCGCGCCTTGCGGAGTTTGCTCTATGGCGGCCTGGCGGCGTTGCTCTTCGCGACCTCCGACATCCTCACGCAGCGCTGGGTCGGCGAGCTGGGCATGACGCATTTCGCCCCGTTGGCCTTCGGCGCGATGCTGCTCTATTCTTGGCTGCTCGTCCCGAAGTTCTCCGCCCCGCTGTTCGCCTTGCCGGTGCGGTCGTTGCTTTGGACCGTCGGCGGCGGCGCCTTGCTCTGGCTGCAGTGCACGGGGATGGTCATCGCGATCTCCCTGGGGCACGAGGTCACCCGGACCAATATTCTTTATAACACCCGCGGTATCTGGAGCGTCGTCCTCGTTTGGGTCGTTGGGCACTGGTTCGGCAACGTCGAGCGCTCCGCCGGCCGCGCCGTCATGACCCGCCGCCTGCTGGGCGCCGCCATTTTGCTCGGGGCGGTCTTCTTGGTGCGTCGCTAGGCGCAGGCATCCGGCTTGCAGGGCAGGGCTGATCGGGTAGAAATTCCCCATCCCCTAACCGCTAACCCCTATTGCCGCCATGCATTCCTCCCGTCGTCAGTTCCTCGGTACCTTCGCCACCGCGACCGCCGCTTTCGCTTTTGCACCGCGCCTGCTCGCGGCTGACGAGCCGAAGGGCCGCAAACTCGGCTTGGCCCTTTGTGGCCTCGGCGGTTATGCCAATGGTGAACTCGCGCCGGCGTTGCTCGAGACGGCGAACGTGAAGTTGGTCGGCGCCATCACCGGCACACGCGCCAAGGGCGAGAAGCTGGCGAAGTCGCATAGTTTCCCGGTCGAAAACATCTACGGCTACGACCAGTGGGACAAAGTCGCCGCGAACAAGGACATCGACGTCGTCTACGTGGTGACGCCGCCTGGCATCCACGCCCAGAACGTCATCGATGCCTTCGGCGCGGGTAAGCACGTCATCTGCGAGAAGCCCATGGCGACGTCGGTCGCCGAGTGCGACGCCATGATCGCCGCCGGCAAGAAGGCGGGCAAGCGTCTGGCGATCGGCTACCGCCTGCATTACGATCCGTACCACCAGGAACTCGTCCGCCTCGCGAAGTCGCAGGAGTTCGGCCCGTTCCTGAAGATGACCTCGGCCAACGGTTTCACCCTCCGGCGCAAGGTCTGGCGCATCGAGAAGAAGCTCGCGGGCGGGGGCGCGCTCCTCGACATGGGCATCTACTCCTTGCACGCGTGCTGCATGGCGGCCGACGCCAACCCGGTCGCGGTGACGGCGAAGGAGCTGCCGAAGACCCAGCCGGAGTTCTTCACCGAGGTCGAGCAGGCCCTGGAGTTCCGTCTCGAGTTCGCCAACGGCGCCACCGCCGACGTCTGGACGGGCTACGATGCCAACCGGGCCGAGTTCCGAGCGGACGCGGCCAAGGGCTGGTTCAAGGGCGAACGCCCGGTCTTCAGCTACCGTGGCCTCAACATCTCGACCTCCGCCAAGGGTAAGCTGGACTTCGGGGTCTTCCGCCAGCAGCAGCGCCACATGGACGCCGTCTGCGCCGCGATCCGCGATGGGGGTGAGTTCACCTGCACCGCCGAGGTCGGCCGGCGCGACATGGTCGTCATCGAGGGAATCTACGAGTCGATCAAGACGGGTAAGAAGGTGGAGCTGAAGTATGGTTGAGGGCCAGGGCCAGGGCTAGGGCTAGGGCTAGGCCCAGGGCTGGGGTCAGGGCCAGGGCCAGGGACAGGGGTCAGGGACAGGGGTAGGGCTAGG
>JBEGRN010000051.1:0-8841 GCA_041180425.1 Verrucomicrobiota bacterium | reverse complement strand
TGAACGGGCGCCTTGGCGGAAGACCGTGTCGAGGCGCGTCACCTCGGCCGCGCCGGATTCGATCAGGTCGCCGAGGACGTTGCCGGCGCCGACGGACGGCAACTGGTTGACGTCGCCGACCAACAGCACGTGGGCCGTGCCCGGGATGGCGCGGAGCAGCGCGGCGGCGAGCTTGGTGTCGAGCATGCTCGACTCGTCGATGATGACGAAGTCCGCGGAGAGCGGGTTCTCGGCGTTGGCGGTGAAGCCGCCGGCGGCGGGGTCGAACTTCAGCAGCCGGTGGATGGTCGACGCTTGAACGCGGGTGGCCTCCTGCATGCGCTTGGCGGCGCGGCCCGTCGGGGCGCCGAGCAGCACGCGCACGCGCTTGGCGACGAGGATGTCGCAGAGGGCCTTGAGGATGGTCGTCTTACCGGTGCCGGGGCCACCGGTCAGGACGCCGACCTTGCTGCGCAAGGCCATCATCACGGCGGCGGCTTGGGCCTCGGAGAAGCCGAACCCCGCGCGTTCCTGCGCCCAAGCGACGGCCTTTTCCGCATGGATGGCCGGCAAACTGCTGGGGGTGGCGCGCAGGCGGCGAATCGAGGTCGCGATGGAGCGCTCTGCGTTTTCCTGCGGACGCAGCTGGAGCAGGCGGATGCCGTTGGCGTCGAGGATGCCGACGGCATTCTCCTTCATCAGCACCTTCATGCGGTCCTGCACGATGGCGCGGTCGACTTCGAGGAGTTCGGTCGATTTCTCGAGGAGGCCTTCTTCGGGGTAGGCGCTGTGGCCTTCGCCTTCGAGCTCCTCGAGGCTATGCAGGATGCCGGCGTCGACGCGCTGCGGGCCGGCGGTGGGTAGGCCGAGGTTGCGCGCGATCTTGTCGGCGGTCTTGAAGCCGACCCCTTCGACCTCGCGGCAGACGCGGTACGGTTCCGTGGTCAGGACCTTCTTCGCTTCTTGGCCATAGGCCTTCACGATGCGGAGGCAGAGCGCGTTGGTGACGCCGTAGGTCTGCAGGAAGACCATGACCTCGCGCAGGGCCTTCTGGTCCTCCCAGGCGGCTTTGATCGATTTGGCGCGGCCGGGGCCGATGCCGTCGACTTCGCGCAAGCGGGCCGACTGGTTGGAGATGATGTCGAACGTGCGTACCCCGAACTTGGCGACGATCTTGTCGGCGTAGGTCTTGCCGATGCCCTTGATGAGCCCGCTGCCAAGGTACTTACGGATGCCGTGGACGGACGAGGGCAGGCGGGAGGTGAAGCTCTTGACGCGCAGCTGTGGGCCGTGCTGCGGGTGGCGTTCCCAGAATCCCACGAGGTCGACCGTCTCGCCGCATTGGAGCCCCGTCATATTGCCGAGCACGATGGTCTTCTCGCCCGCTTCCGGGCTGAGCTCCGCGATGGTGAAGTGGGTCTCCTCGTCCAACCACAGGATGCGCTCGACCACGCCCGAAAGCTTGATTTCGGGCCCGCGGGGATCTTCGCGCGGAGGTGGCATGCGTGGCGGCATCATTCCGCCCACGCTCGGCCGAAGCAATCCCTTACAGACCGAAGATATCCCTCTGCAGTTCCGCGAGGCCCGCGTGGACCGAGTCGGGTCGGTAGGGCGCCAACTCCTCGGCGGTGTGGGAGCCGGTGGTCACGCAGTGCACCGCCGCGAACTGGCCGTTGCGGGCGGTCTCGATGTCGAACGGCGAGTCGCCGACCATGACCGTCCGGCGAGGGTCGGCCTGCAGCTTGCCGACGACGTAGTGGCTGAACTCCTTCTGCGGCTTGCGCCACGGATGGACGTTGGTGCCAAAGATGCCGTCGAAGTGGTGGGCCAACCCGAGGTGGGCCATGATCTTCTTGGAGTTCTCCTCGTCCTTGTTGGTATAGACGGCGGTGCGTACCCCGCGGGCGCGGAGGGCCTGGAGGATTTCGGCGCAGCCGGGGTAGACGCGCAGGCCATGGAACATCACGGAAGGGAAGTGCTCGCGGAACAGGCGGGTCGCCGTGGGCGCATTGGCCTCGCCGGCGAGCTTGACCACGGTGACGTTGACCGAGCCGCCGACGGCCCGGCGAATCTGCTCCAAGGTGACGCTGGGTAGGCCCATCATGGACATCACGTCATCGTAGCACCGGTGGATGGCCTCGAAGTTATCGACGAGGGTGCCGTCGAGGTCGAAAAGGACGGTTTCGGGAAGGTCTGAGGCCATGTGGAAGCCTACTGAGGAGGGTGTGGGGCGGGTTTCCAAGTTTGGATTTGCACGATTGGCCTGCTCCCCTAGGTTGCGGCTTCCTTCCTATGACCTTCTCGCTGGACCTTACCAAGCCCCTGAGCCGCGTCGGCTTCCTGGTGAACCTTGTCTTCCTGACCGTCGTCTTCTCCGGCCTGTCCTGGCTGAGCTTCGGTTACATGACCCATTCCCTCCCGCAGGGTGCCATCCATGCGGAAGAGCAGGCCATCGCCCAGAAAGCCCAAGATCAGGCCTTCGCCAAGGCCAAGGCGGCCGCGAAGGGTAAGGTCTTTGACGAAAAGGCTGCTTTGGCCGAAGCCAAGAAGGCCGGCTTGGAAGCCGCCGAAAAGAAGCACGAGGAAATCCACCACCACGTCGTGGGCGGCTGGGCCCCGTTTGCTATTTTCCTCCTCATCATCTCCGCCATCTTCTTCTCGGGTTTCCTGTCGATCGCGCTCCAGCGCCGCGCCAACGAAGCCGGTAAGAACGGCCTGCTCGTCTTCCTCGCCCACGTCGGCGGTTGGGCGCTCGCCACGTTCATCGCCTTTGAGCCCTTCCTGACCCACCACGGCCTCACGAAGGCCTGGTCCGTCGGCGGCATCGTCGGCCTCGTGCTCATCCTCCCGGTCGTCCTCGCGGGCGAAGGCCACGCCGACGACCACGGCCACTGAGCCGGTTGCTCAGCTTCGGCCGACTTGGCTGAAGTCGTATAAGGTGTGGCTGATCCGACCTCGCTCCAACACGGCGAGGTCGCTCTTTTGGTCCCGTTCGATGGCTTCGCCGTCGTTCCACGCGAACCGGTAGCCCAAGGCGGAAGGCTGAAACAGGGAGCCATGACGGACAAGGGCGGGGTAGGTCCGTTCCATCTCGGTGGCGTCGGTCACGCCGGCTGGGTAGTTGAGGCTATGGACTTCGAGGCCGCGGTGGGGTTGGCCGACCAAGGCTTTGGCGAAGCGGGCGGCGTGGCGACAGGCCGCTTCGAGGTGGGGCCGGAGTTCGGGAGGGCATTCGGCCGAAGTCCGGTGGACGCGTTCGAAGATCGATTGTTCGAGGTCGAGCGAGCAGGCGACGGCCGGGAGACCCCAGGCGGTGCCTTCCGTCGCGCCCGCGAGGGTGCCGGAACTGAGGCACAGCGGCATGGTGGCGTTGAAGCCGATATTCAGGCCAGAGAGAACGACGTCGGGCTTCTGCTTGAGGAGATGTCCCAAAGCGATGTTCACGCAGTCCGAGGGGGTGCCGTCGATGGACCAGGCCTCCTCGCCGAGGCCGGGGTAGGCGGCCACGGTCACCTCGCGGTGGCGGCTGAAGGCGCGGCCGATCCAGCTGCGTTCGCCTGCCGGGGCCGCGACTTTGACCCGGAAGCCTTCGGCTTGGCAGGCGGCGACGAGGGCATGGAGGAAGGCCGTGCCGATGCCATCGTCGTTGGTGAGCAAAACCGTAGGCTTCATGTCGGCCCACACTGGCGGTTGCCGTCGCGTGGGCAACGCGGAAGGTTAGGCGGACGGCGAAGTCAGCCCAGCTTCTAAGGCGGCGATCTGGTCGCGCAGCGCGGCGGCCGATTCGTAGTCCTCTTCTTTGACCGCCTCCGTCAGTAAGGCCTGCAGGGCGCTCAGCTTGGCTTGCCGTTCGGCTGCAGATACCTGCGGACGCCGCCCTTGGTGAGCCATCCCGGGCTGCAGTCGGGCGATGGTCGCCAAGACCTGCTCGGTGTGGGCTTGGTAGCAGGCCGGGCAGCCGATGCGATGGGTGCGCTCGAAGTCTTGCCAGCGGAACCCGCAGGCAGGGCAACGCCCGCGGCCGGTCGGCATGGGGACGTGGAGCTTCCAGCCCAGCGCCGCAGAGGGGAGGAGGCCACCGGCGACCGGGGAGGTCACGACCGGGCAGGCTTGGCAGCAACCAAACGACTCGGCCTTGCCCCCGGACACGAGGGTGAAGTAGGTCGAGCAGGGCTGGGTGCAGCCTTGGCACTGGGACGGACGAGGAACCATCGCCGCATAGGCTGACCGTCCTCGGGCGGTTTTCAAGCGTGGGTCTGAACCTTTTCAGGTTGAAGCCCTGCCTCCGCTGGATTGCCTAGTGGCGATGCTTTTCAACGTTCTTCCCATCGTCCTGGCAGCCGAGGCCGAAAAGGGCGCCCTTTGGTATTTCCGTCAGATGGACACCGCCGGTTTGGCCGTCGCCGCCGTGCTCGTCGTCTGCTCCTTCATCGGTTGGGGCGCGATGATTCAGAAGTGGTCGGACGTCCAAGAGCTGCGTCGTCGCAACCATGGCTTCGATCGTCGGCTGCGCGACCAGCATTCCGTCATCGCCCTGAATTTCCCGGGCGGCGGCAATCTCTGCCCGTATGAGTTCCTCGTCGCCGAGGCGGTGTCGGCCGTCCAGCGCCACAAGGGACGCTTAGTCCGCCAGTCCGATGTCCGCCTTTGCATGGGCCACGTCGAGAACGCCCTCCAACGCGGCGTCTCCCGCACGATGGTGAAGTACGAGGACAAGATGGTCCTCTTGAGCTCGCTCGTCTCGGGCGGCCCGTTCCTCGGGCTGCTTGGCACGGTGTGGGGCGTCATGGTGACGTTCGGCGCCCTGACGGAGAAAGCCAGCATCGCGCAGCTCGCTCCGGGCGTCTGCGGTGCGTTGGTGACGACGACCCTTGGCCTGCTGGTCGCGATTCCCGCGACGTTCGGCTACAACTACCTGCTCACGCAGGTGAAGATCATGAGCACGGAGCTCGAGAACTTCGCCAGCACCCTGGCTGACCGCGTCGAGCTCGAGCTCGAAGCCGAAGCCCGCACGAACTTCGAGCAACAGCAGCAACGAGAACTCCTGCGTCGGGCCGCCGCCCAAGCCGCGGCTGCGCCGGCTGCGGGTACGACCGCCGCACCGGCCAGCGAACCTGCCGCGCCGGGCGAATTGCCGGGTTGGGAAGACGCTCAGTGACCATGGCCCGCTCCTTTTCCAAGCAGTCTCGTCTGCACGTCATGAGCGAGCTCAACGTGACGCCGATGCTGGACCTTTGTTTTTGCCTCCTGATCATCTTCATGATCGCGACGCCGGTGCTCGAGCAGACCACCTCCATCAACCTCCCGAAGTCCGAGAAGGGCGTGGGCAAGGCAGCCGACACCAAGACCCAGTACCGTTTCGTGACGATCGCCGCCGACGGCAGCTTGAGCATCGGCAACCGCGCCGTCACCCGCCAGCAGCTGGAGGCGGAGTTCGCGCAGATCGCCGCCCTGCCGGAGGCGGACCAGCCCGTCGTCCGCGTGCGTGGCGATGGTGGCCTGACGTATCAGAAGGTCATCGACGTCCTGTCGTTGGCCAAATCCAAGGGGCTGACCAAGGCGGCCCTCGACTCTGAGATCCGCTAACATGGCCGAAGGCAGCAAAGGAATCATCGGTTCCATCGCGGTCCATCTGGGCATCGTCGCCGCTTTAGTGGGCGCTTCCTGGTATGCGTCGCATCCTGCCGCCACGGGCGTCGAAGCCCGCGACATCTTGTTGGTCAACCTCGACGGTGTGCCTGGCCGCAAAGCCGGCTTGGTCGGCGAGAAGGAAGGCGTGGCCCGCGGCCATGAGTCTGGCACGCAGACCGGCATCAAGGCCGTCAAGATCAAGACCCTCGACGTCGAGAAGATCAAACAAGAGGCGCGGGAAGCGCAGGCGCAGGCCAATGCCGAGCGCACCAACGCGAAGAGCGACAACGCCAAGTCCTCCAAGACATCCGCGACCGGGACGTCGACGAACCGCACGACTTTCAGTGATTTCCAGAGCAAGCAAAAGGGCGGCACCGGCCGCAGCACTGGCTCGGTGGGGAGCATCGGCACCATCAGCGTCAAGAAAGGACGCAACTACGGAGACGGCAATAACGGTGGGGCGAACGGCAGCGCCACCGAAATGCAGATCTATGCGGGCACCGTGACGGCGCGCTTCAAGTCCGCTTGGGCCGATATCGTCGCCTCCGACGGCGCCGCATCCGCCGCGAGCTGCGGGGTCGTCGTGAAGGTCGATGCCAGCGGTACCGTCAGCTTCGCGTCCTGGATCAACCGCCCGAAAGACCCCCATGTCGCCGAGCTGGTCAAGCGGGCCTGCTCCCAGATCGGCAACTGTGGTCCGCCGCCTGGCCGTACCGCCTTCGAGATCGAATTCCCGAACGTGGGCGTCTCGGAAGGCTGAAGCCGCTTAGTCGCGGACTTCCAGGACCATCTGCACCTCGACGGAGACGCCGAGGGGCAGGCCATTGACGGAGACCGCCGCGCGGGCGTGCTTGCCGGCGTCGCCGAAGACCTGGAGGAGGAACTCCGAGGCGCCGTTGAGCACCTTGGGGCTGTCGCTGAAACCATCGACGCCATTGACGAATCCGTTGACCATCACGACGCGCACGACCTTGTCCAGCGAGCCCAAGGCGACCTTGGCGTTGGCGAGCGCGTTGAGCGTGCAGAGGCGCGCAGCCTCGGCGGCTTGGACGAGGTCGACCTCGCGGCCGACCTTGCCGAGCGAGGCGACTTTCCCGTCCTTCATCGGCAACGTGCCGGCGAGGTAGAGCAGGTTGCCGGTGCGGACGGCCGGGACGTAGGCGCCGGCTGCGGGCGGGGGCGTGGGGAGCGTGAAACCAAGTTCTTGGAGGCGGGATTCGGGCGACATAAAGGTTACCAGTATTGCGGCCAACGGGTGGGCCGGCGGAGGTTGTGGACGAAGAGGGCGACCATGACAATCAGAACGGCTCCGGCCAGGGTCGGGAAAAGCAGGAAGCTCCAGCCGGGCTTGAATGCGAACACGATCAAGGGGTTCGAGCTGGCCGGCGGATGGACCGTGCGCGTCGCCTTCATCAGCGCGATGGCAAGGCCGACGGCGAGGCCTGCGCTCCACCACTCGGGTCCCAGGCCATGCAAGCACGCCAAACCTGCGGCGGTGCCGAGGAGATGGCCGAGCACGGTGTTGCGCGGTTGGCTGAAGGGCGAATCCGGGTAGGCAAACGTCAGCAGGCTGCTGGCCGCGAAGGTGCCCAGCAGCAGCACGTAGCTCAGGTGCGTCGTCGCGTAGGCCAAGCCCGCGACGATTCCGCCGGCGATCAGCGCCGTGGTCAGGATGGAACCCCACGACGAGCGCTGGGGCCGCGGCATGCCGGCTCCGCGGAACTTCGCGCAGAGGCTGCGGAGGCTGACCGGCTCGCTCACTTGACCTTCTTCATGCCCTCGATGAGCTCGCTGACGAGCTCACGGGAGCGACCTTTGATTTCCTTCGTCAGCGTGGCGTCGGAAGAGCCCACGGCCTTCTTGGTCTGGACGTAGGTCTGGGCGAGGACTGGCTCGCGGTTGCGGGCGATCGTGGCGTTGTCGCGGATCGAGATGGTGACGTCGGCGGAATAGCGGCCCAAGCCGCGGTCGAAGCGGATCTCGATGGTCAGCAACGGGGTGGAGCCTTCCGGGTTCACGCCGCTGTATTCCTTGGGGGTGATGCCGGCGCGGCGCATTTCCAGCTCGATGCCGTCGCGCAGTTCCTGGCGGAGGTCGCCGTCCTCTGGGCGCGGGTCAACGGTGACGACGTCGATGAAGAAGTAGGAGATGCCGCGGAGCTTGGAGAAGGGGTTTTCCGCGGTGCGCACCCTAGCCGGCTCATCGAAACCTTGGGCCTGGAGGCCGTGGGAAGCGAGGGCGAGCAGGGCGGCGAGGATGAAGGCGGGGAGGCGCATGTGGGAGGAGATGCGAGGCAGTATGCCGTCTACGGGGCGGGCTTCAATCTCCTTTAGCGGGCACGAGCTTCACGCGGTTCAACGGGTGCTGGTCGAGCAGCGTCGGGTACCAGCCTTGGACTTCGGGGCGGATGAGGAACTTGTTCTTGTTGAACACCACGGGGATGATGGGGGCGCCTGCGATGAGGCGTTGTTCCGCCTGCTGGAAGTAGTCGTAGCGCTTGGCCTGGTCGATCTCGCGGGCCGCCGCGCCGATGAGGCGGTCGTATTCGGGGTCGCTCCAGTTGGTCTGGTTCAGCTCGTTCCCGGTGATGAACATCTCCAAGAAAGTGTTGGGGTCGTTGTAGTCGCCGCTCCAGGCCGACCGCGCAATCTGGTAGTCGCCCTTGTGGAGGGCGCTCAGGTAGACTTTCCAATCGAGGTTGCGGAGCTCGATGTTCACGCCGAGCTGCTTGCGCCACATCTCCTGGTAGGCCTGCGCCGCCATCTGCGAACCCTCGGACGTGTTCAGGAGGTATTCCAATTTGGGGAAGCCTTGGCCGCCGGGGTAGCCGGCTTCGGCCAAGAGGCGGCGAGCCTCGTTGAGGTCCGTGCTCCATTGCGGGCGGGCCTGGAAGCCGCCGGTGCCGGGCGGCGTCAGGTTGAGGGCGGGCGATTCGCCGGCGCGGAGCACGCGTTCGGCGATCAGGTTGCGGTCGATCGCCATGCCTAGGGCCCGGCGGACCCGCGCATCGGCCAAGGCCTTGCGGACGGGTTCGTTGCCTTGCACATCGGTGTTGATGCGGATGAACGCGCAGGAGAGGTATGGGTCGAGGCGCAGGAACGGGGCCTTTTGTTCCCGTAGCTGGACGATCTTGTAGGGCGGCACCGTGCCGGTGATGTGGAGTTCGCCGCCGCGGAAGGCGCGTTCCTCGGCGAAGAGGTCGGTGATGGCGCGGAACTCCACGCCGTTGAG
>JBEGRN010000050.1:0-8916 GCA_041180425.1 Verrucomicrobiota bacterium | reverse complement strand
CAGGTCATTCATTGGCATGTTCTTTGGCAGGAGTTTCGAACCGTGTCAGCCCCGGATTCCAGAGCAGGTCGAGGTCGGCCGTCGGGCCGTTACGGTTCTTCGCCACGATGAGTTGGCGGGCAAAGCAGCCGTCCTGCCCCATCTGCTCGGCCTCCGCCTCGGCGGCCTTGCTGGCGCTGACGTGGGGGCGGGAAATCAGCATGACGATGTCGGCGTCCTGCTCGATGGAGCCGGACTCGCGCAAGTCGGACATCTTGGGCTGGCGGGCCTCGTCCTCCGACTTACGGTTCAGCTGGGCCAAGGCGATGATGGGGATCTGGAATTCCTTGGCCATGGCCTTGATGCTGCGGGAGACCTCGGCGATCTGCTGTTCGCGGGGCATGCTGGAATCCAGGCCGTTGATGAGCTGGATGTAGTCGATGACGACCATGTCGAGCTTGCGGCGGCGGGCGATGCGGCGGCACTTGGCGCGGATCTCGAGGATCGTCTGGCCGCCGTTGTCGTCGACGATGAGGGGCTTGCCGCGGTATTCGTTCGAGGCCTGCACCAGGTCGAGCTGCGTCTGGGCGTCGGGCCGGCTGGAGCGCATCTTCTGCAGGTTCACGCGGGCGCGGGAGCAGAGCAGGCGCATGGCCAGTTCGCGGGCCGGCATTTCGAGCGAGAACATCAGCACGTGCGCCGGTTCGCGGCCCGAGTTGGGCGGCGGGAACATGGCAGCCTCGATGAAGTTGAGCGCGATGGACGTCTTGCCCATGCCCGGGCGGGCGGCGACGACGATCATCTGGCCGCTCTGGAAGCCATAGGTCAACGTGTCGAGGCCGCGGAAGCCGGTCGGGACGCCCTGGACGCGGCCGTTCTCCTTGATCATGCGGGCGACCATCTCCATCGCTTCCTCGATCGGCTTGTCGATCTGCTGGGACGTTTCGGCGATGCGGCTTTCGCTGATGCGGAAGAAGGACTGTTCGACGTCCTCGAGCAGCCGGTCGATGCCCTCGGTGTGGGAGTGCGCCTTCTCGACGGTGCTGACCGAGGTGGAGATCAGGCAACGCAGGAAGTGCTTTTCGCGCACGATCACCATCCAATGCGGGGCATGCGCGGAGGAGGCCACCTGGCCGGTCAGTTCGTTGACGTAAGCCGCGCCGCCGGCGGAATCCAGGCGGCCATCGCGCCGCAGCTGTTCGGTCAACGTGATCTCGTCGATACCCGTGTTCTCCTGCGACAGCTTGACCGCCGCCGCGTAGATGTCCTGGTGCTTCGGGTCGAAGAAGAAGTCGGGCGTGATCTTTTCGGACAGGCAGCGCTGCAGCGTCTCGCCGTCGATGATGATGCTGGCGATCAGGCCGCGTTCGGCGTCGAGATTATGGGGCGGAACGCGGTCGCCGTAGTTCGGCTGGGCATCGCGGCGGTTGCGCTGGTTTCGGTCGGCCATGGGAAGGCGTCAGCATGGGTAGGGACGACCGCGGTTTCACCGTCAAACTGCCGAGAACCATTCACAGCCGTTCACAGGCTACACCCCGCCCTATTCACACGGCATTCACCAAAACAAAAAGGCGCCGGACCGAAGTCCGACGCCTGGTTGCGTGCTGAGGACCAGCCGCCTTAGGCGGTCTTTTCCTTGCGCGGCTTGCGCGGCTTCTTGTCGCGCTCGGGGCGTTCCGGAGCCTCTTCGGCTTCTTCGGCGACGGGCTCGATCGGGTTCTCGGAGACGACTTCGAACTCCTGCTCGACCGAGACGGCGGCGTGGAGGCGGATGGTCGTGAGATGCTTGCCGAGGACCTTGACGGGACCCTGGCCGAGGTGGATGCGCTTGCGCTCGAGCTCGATGCCGTGTTCGGCGAGCTTGGCGGCGATTTCGGCGGTGCTGATCGCGCCGAACATCTTGCCGCCTTCACCGGTCTTGACGGCGAAGACGAGCTTGAGGGCGGCCAGCTTGGCGGAGATGGCGTTGGCGGACTCGAGGTCCTTGGCTTCGCGGACTTCGCGGGCCTTCTTCAAGGACTCGATGTACTTGGTGTTGGCGCGGTTGACCGGGAGCGCGATGCCCTGCAGGAGCAGGAAATTGCGCGCGTAGCCGGAGCGGACGCGGACCTGTTCGCCTTCGGCGCCGAGGCCGTCGACAGGCTTGATGAGTAAAACTTCGGTGAATGCCATGATGGTGTCTTGCTTGGGTTAAAGTGGGTGGGATTTAGAAGGGGACGTCGTCGCCGCCGTGGTCGCCGGAAGGAGCCGGGGTGTCGCCGCCGCGGGAGCGGGGAGCGGAACCGCCGTCTTCGCCGCCTTGGGACTTGCCGCCGATGAAGGTGAAGTTCTCGAGGACGACGCCGAGGCGCGAACGCTTCTCGCCGGTCTTCTTATCTTCCCATTGGTCGAGCTTGAGGCGGCCTTCGACGAGGATGCCGGAGCCCTTGCCGCAATACTTGGCGATGATCTCGGCCTGCTTGCCGTAGCTCTCGATGTCGACGTAGGTCACTTCCTCGCGCTTCTCGCCTTCCTTGGTGGTGTAGGCGCGGTTGACGGCGAGGGAGAACTTCGTGAGCGCCTGGCCGGAGGGCAACGCGCGCGCTTCCGGGTCGCGGGTCATATTGCCGGCGAGGATCACGCGATTGAAGGACGAGGCCATGGGCGGAGCGACGAGAAGGGCTTAGGCGCGGACCGACTGCACGAGGATGCGATCCACGGTGCGGTCGAGGCGGAGCTTGTCGGCGAAGGCGGTCGGCGCGGTGACCGGGCCTTCGAAGTGGAACTGGACGTAGAGGCCGGAGAGGAACTTGCGGTCGACGGCGCGGCTGAACTCGCGCTGGCCGAGGTTCTCGACTTCGGTGACCTTGCAGTCGACCGACTTGAGGATCTCCTTCAGGCGTTCGATGGCGGCCTCAGGGGCCTCGGCGGAACCGCGGAGGTCGAGGATCAGGCTGACGCGGTAGGCGCGGCGAATCGTGGCGGTGGTCATGGTAATGGTGGTTTTCTGTTGGTGAGGTTTTGGGCAGCCGGGAGGCCGCGGGAAATCAGGGTTTCTAGTCCTAAGAGGAAGTCAGGGGTAGCTTGGTGGAGGCGCTGCAGGTCGTCGGCAGGGAACTTGCCGAGCACATGGTCGGCGAGGTCTTGGGCGGGGTGCCGCTTGGGACCGATGCCGAGACGGGCACGGACGAAGGCTTCGCCGAAGTGCTGGATACAACTGGCGATGCCGTTGTGACCAGCCGCAGAACCACCGAGGGAGAGTCGCATCTGGCCGGGTTCGAAAGCGATGTCGTCGTGGAGGACGACCATTTCGGCGGCGGTGAGGCGATGGAAGCGGAGGAAGGCGGCCAAGGGTTCGCCGCTCAGGTTCATGAACGACTGGGGCTTGACCAGGAAGACCTGCCGACCACCGAAGGTGGCCTTGGCGACGGCGGCCGGGAACCGGCTTTCGTCCTTCCACTCCGCGCCCGCCTTGTGGGCGAGCGCATCCAAGATGATCCATCCCGCGTTGTGGCGGGTGGCGACGTATTCCTTGCCGGGATTGCCGAGGGCGGCGATGACCGAGAATACCATCTGACTTCAAAGAACAGGTGCCGGGGACGCCCGGCGCGGAAATTACTTCTTGGCGGCAGGAGCAGCGGCCGGAGCGGCAGCGCCAGCGGCGGGAGCCGCGGCAGCGCCAGCGGCCGGAGCGGCGGCAGCGCCTTCGGCACCAGCGGCCGGGGTGGCAGCGGCGGCTTCGGGAGCGGCTTCTTCTTCGGCCATTTCGGAGCAGACCACGACGACGCGGGCAGGGTCGCCAGGGAAAGTGATGCCAGCCGGGGCCTTGAGGGCGCCGACGTGGATGGATTCATTGACCTTCAGTTCGGTCACGTCGACTTCGATGAACTCAGGGAGATCCTTCGGCAAGCAGCGGACGTTGACGGTCTGGGAGACGATCGCGAGGGTACCGCCATCGGTCTTCACGCCGTAAGCTTCGCCGATGACGCGGATCGGGATGGCGACGCTCATCGGAGCGTTCGGGTCGATCTGCTGGATGTCGATGTGCAGGAACTTCTGGGTGATGGGGTGACGCTGGAACTCCTTGATGATGGAGAGCATCTTCTTCCCTTCGAGGGTCAGCTCGATGAGGGCGGCAGCGGTGCCCTTGGCGCGCATGAGGTCGCGGAACTTCTCCTGTTCGACGGAGACGCTGTGGGTGCCAGCCGGGCCATAGATGATGGCCGGGATGGACCCCGCGATGCGCATGCGACGGGAGTGGCCGCGGCCAAGGTTCTGACGACTGGAGACGGTGAGACTGAGCTGCTTCATGGTGTGTAAAGGTCTTTTGGAGCCTAGTAAGTCGCGGGCCCGCGTTGTGCGGCCGTGCCTTGCCTAGGGAAAGGAGGGTCGAACTTGATAACCCCAGCCCCAGAAGCAAGCGGGAAAATCAAAAGGGGGCTTTCCTAGCGGAAAACCCCCTTAAAAGGCCGATTTGCGGTTCCGGCTTAGTTGTAGGTCGCCAGCCAAGCCGCGATGTCGGCCACATCTTGGGCGGTCAAACCGAGCTGATCGGCCGAAAGCATCAAGGAGCGGGTCATCTTGGACTGTCCGGAGATGCGGTTCTTGGGGACCAGTTGGGAGACGCCACCAGCCGACTTCACGACCACGGGGTCGTTGTTGGACTGGATGAGGCCGTCGATCTGGCCGCCAGCCTTCAGCTTGAGGGTCGAGCCTTCGTAGCCCAAAGCGATGCTCGCGGAGGGCTCCACGATCGCGGTCACCACGGACTCGACGCCCTGGCGGGCAGCGAAGCCACGGAGTTCAGGGCCATAGCTGGGGCCGTTCGCGCCGATCTGGTGGCACATGGTGCAGCGCTGGACGAGCTCCCCACCCTTGGTGGCGTCGCCCTTCTTGGCGAGGACGTCCTGGACCGTGAAGGTCGCCTTCGGAGCTTCCGGCACGGGGGCCGGCACGACCACGACCTTGGCTTCGTCGTAGACGCCGGCCTTCTTCAGTTCCGAGCGGATATCGAAAGCGGACCAGATGCCGGTCATACGCATCAAGGCCCAGGTGGCAGCTTCGCCCTTCACCGGCGAACCTTCGCCGGCGAGCTTGATCATGGCCAAGGCGGCTTCCTTGGATTCCACGAAGGAGAGCGTTTCGGTCGCCAGCGTGCGCTGGGCGGCGGGCACCTTCTGGCCGCTGGCCTGCGCGGCGAGTTCGTTCACCATCTCGGGCGTGTGCAGGACCCAAGCGATGCGGGCGACCTGCGGCGACCAAGCCTCGCCGTTCTTGACGTAAGCGGCCTTCACGGCGGCCCACACGGCGGATTCCTTGCCGGCGGAGCCGATGCCGAAAGCAGCGATCGAATTCTTGTCCGTGACGTCCAGGTTCCGAGCGAGCGTGACGAGGATCGGCACCGCCTTATCGGCGGGCACGGCGTGGAGCGAGGTGGCTACGTCGCGGCGGACGGCGACATCCGCGTCGGTCGCGAGGCCAGCCGAGAGGGTGAGGACATCCTGGTTGGCGCGGCGCAAGGCCTGGAAGGCGAGGCGACGGTTGGCGGGATTGGCGTCCTTCAGCAACTCCTTGGTGCGGGCCACGCCTTCGTCACCGAGGTAAGGCAAGAGCCAGATCGCGCGGGCGGCGACATAAGGATTGGCGTCCTTCGCGAGGTCGAGCACCGCCGGGAGGGCCTTGGCGCCGAAACCCTTGGCGGCGTTGAAGCCGAGGTGGCGAACGTTGACCGCCGGGCTGCGCAGCGCGTCGACGGCACCGGCCGGCGACGTGAGGTCGAGCTTCGGGATGACGGACTTGAAGCCCTTCGGAGCGATGCGGTAGATCGCGCCCGTGCAGGTGTCGTCGAGCGTTTGGTGGCCGCCCACGCGGGTGTCATACCAATCGGCGACGTAGATGGCGCCATCGGGGCCGACGGCGACGTCGGACGGACGGAACCAGATGTGCTCGCCGCTCTTGCCCGGGGTCTTGATGCGGTGGAAGTCCGTGCCTTCGAATTCACGGGTCGGGTTTGAAGTGATGAAGTCCTTACGCGTGGCTTCGCTCAGCGCGAAGGCGCCCTTCTGCGGCTGCAGCTTGTAGGCGAAGATCGTGTTGCGCGAGGGCTCGCAGTTGAGGAGCGTGCCGTTCCAGGCCGCGCCGAGGGCGCCGTTCTCGTAGACCGTGATGCCGGTCGGCGAGCCCGAGCCGTAGACGTCACCGACGTCCATGGTGTCGGGGTCGTCCTGGCGCCAGTGGGCGCGCGGGGTCGGCTGGCCGGGACGGCGGACGGAATTGTAGCTGGCGGCCTTGGGCGTGGTGTAGCCAGCCGTGCCGTATTCGAGGATGAACGAGGTGCGGCAGCTGCTGGAGTCGTCGTTGTCGCCTTGGAAGAGGTCGCCGAAGGAAGACGGGAAGTGTTCGAAGCTGTTGCGGTAGCCGTTGCCGATGATCTCGACGCCCGAGGCGTCGTCGTTCATGCGCGCGGAGAAACCGGAGGACCAGACGAAACCGTCGTCGCTCTTGGCGCCGGCCGTGGCCTTGGGGTCGTAGGGCCAAGCGCCGCCGCGCTGGTCAACGTAGCCGGAGGAGATGCGGTAGGTCTTGCCCGATTTGTCGGTGATCGATGCGCCGCAGTTGCCGGAGTTGAGGTAGAGCTTGCCGTCGGGGCCCGCGACGATGGCGTGCAGCGAGTGGTCATGGTCTTGGCCGCCGAAGCCGCCGAGGAGGACTTCACGCTTATCGACCGCGGGGTCGAACTTGCCGTCGCGGTTCACGTCGGTGAACTTGATGAGGTCGGGCGCGTGCGAAACGATGACGACGTTGTCGAAGACCGCGATGCCGAGCGGGGAGGTCCAGCCCGCGTCCTGCACGAACGTGTTGACCGTATCGGCCTTGCCGGAGCCCTTGGTATCGCTGAGCACCACGACGCGATCGCCTTCGGGGCGACGCTTGCCGCCCTTATTATAGACGCGGTAGTTAACGCCTTCGGTCACCCAGACGCGGCCTTGAGCGTCGATGTCCAAGTTCGTCGGGTTGGCCAGCATGGGCGAACGCGCCCAAACGGTCACCTCCAAGCCCTCGGGGACCTGGAAGAGGTTGAGCGGGACGGAGCCTCCTTCGGAAGGCGCGTACGGGGTGGGGGCGGCCGCAAGGGAAACGGCGGCCATCAAGAAGCAGGCGAGACGGGGCATGCCTCGATAACAAGACCCTCGTCAGAAAGTTCCAGCCTAACTTATCGACCGAGGCCGAATCAGGACCACCAGGACCGCAGGGTCGCCAAGTCCGCCCGCGAGGCCTCGATCGCCTTCTCCAGATAGCCAGGCTCCCCGACCGAGCCCTTCAGGTATTCTACATGCAGGCACACCGGGCCTTGATAGGCCGAAGCCTTCAGCATTTTGACATAGCCGGCATCGATAAGGCCAGCGGCCAGCGGGCAGGATTCGACCGCCCTCCCCTGCCAGCGGAAGTTCTTGAAATACGCCATCGCCATGCGTTCCCGCGCCAAGGCGACTTGGTTGGGCCAGGAAAGGCCGCCTTCGACGGTCGCATGCAGGATGTCGAAGCTCCAGGCGAGGTCCTCCGGGCGGTACTCACGCATGAGGCCCGCCATGTCCCAGACCGCGGCGCCGACGTTCTTGGCCCCGGAGTGGTTCTGGTAGCACGGCTGGATACCGATCTCCTTGCTCAAGGCGACCAAGTCGCGGAGGCGCGGCTTGATCTCGTCGAGCTGGGCCCAGAGCGGCTTGTCCGGCGAATACGCATACCAGTTCATGCGGTAGCGCGGAATGCCCAAGGCCTTGGCCGTCCGCAGCACCACCTCGGTGCGCGTGGCGTCGCTCACCGCGTTGATGCCGGTGGTCAGCATCGATATCTTGATGCCGTTGGCGGCGAGCGCCTCGACCAGTTTGGGCAACTCGACCTCGACCTGCGCCGGCAGCACATGCCCGCCCGGACGCACCGGAGCCTCGATACTCGTGACGCCGATGCGCGCGACGGCCGCCGCCAGCTCGCGGTGCGACAGCCCGATGAGATGTTTGGTGAAGAGGCTGATCTCCGGGCCGCCCGAAGCGCCCGGCGCAGCCGGGGCCGCCAGCGCCGGCCCCGCCCACAAGCCCGCCAAGGCGGCGCTCGTGGTGCGCAAGAAGTCGCGGCGCGTGGTCATCGCCGCTTACTTCTTCGGGGCGAGGCGCTTGAGCTGCCCGGCCAGCGTGACGAAGAGCACGTCGCCGTTGACGGGGTCGTGGCCGAAGCCGGCGATCGTCATGTCCTTGGCGATGACCTCGCCCGTCCACTTGCCGTCCTTCTCTTTAAGGGCGAACAAGCGACCCGAGGCGTAGTCGCCGAAGACGTAGGCGTCGCGGAGCGCCGGAATGCGTTCGCCGCGGTAGACGACGCCGCCCGTCACCGAGTTGCCGAGCTTGCGATCGTATTCGTAGATCGGCGCCACGTAAGCGGAGTCCGGCGCCGGCTTGGCGGGGGCCTGCTTGGCGCTGGCGTCCTTTTTATTATAAAGATGGCGGCCTTCGACTTCGCTCCAGCCGTAATCGCCGCCCGCCTTGAGGATGTCGATCTCCTCGAAGAGGTTCTGGCCGACGTCGCCGGCGAAGCAGGCCCCGGTCTTGGGGTCGAAGGAGAAGCGCCAAGGGTTACGCAGGCCGGTGGCCCAGGTCTCGGTCCGGACGGACTTGGCCTCTAAGGGCTGTCCGCGGTGGGTGGCAGCCTTCACAAAAGGGTTGTCGGCGGGGATGGCGTAGTAGGCCTCGCCTTGGGCGTCCACGATGACCGAGGGATGGGGGTTAGGGGCAAGGCTCCCCGGCTTCTTGTCGACGTCGATCCGGTAGACCCCGGCATGGAAACCCTTGTTGATGAAGCCGGCGTTGTTGAAGGCATCGCCCCCCGCCCCGCCGTCGCCGCAACTGAAGTAAAGGTAGCCATCCGGACCGAAGTGGACGTCACCCCCGTTATGGTTGGAAGCCG
>JBEGRN010000049.1:0-9142 GCA_041180425.1 Verrucomicrobiota bacterium | reverse complement strand
GACTCCGCGCCGGGGAAGGCTTTCCCGGCGAAGTAGTCATCGAAGCCATGGTCGGTCGGCTGATGCCCTTTGCCTCCGAGGTGCCATTTGCCCACGGCCCCCGTGGCGTAGCCCTTGGCCTTGAGCAGTTGGGCTATCGTCTGCACGCCCTCCGGCAGATGCAGGTTCACCGGAGCGGCCAGAACGCGCTGAGAGGCGCGGTCGCTGCGGCCGGGCAGAAAGGTCGTGATCTTGAGGCGCGCAGGATTTTGCCCCGTCAGCAAGGCCGCACGCGACGCTGAGCAAACCGAAGCCGCCGCATAGCCTTGGGTGAAGCGCGCCCCTTGGGCGGCGAGCTTGTCCAGGTTGGGCGTTCGCTGGTCCTTCCGGCCGTAGCAGCCAAGGTCGTTGATGCCGAGGTCGTCGGCCAAGAGGATGACGAAGTTGGGCGGCGGCTCGGCTGCGCGGCAGGCGACGTGGCAGGCGAGGAGTGCCAGCAACAGGCGGGTAAGCAGACGGGGCATGGCTCTTTCTTATGGAATCCCCTGCAGGAGCAAAGGGCAAAAGCCTGTCCGTGGATTGACACTCCGGCGCTGCGGTGAACGATGTAGGCTGATGTCCGCCGCCGTTGCACCTTCGCTCCGTAGCGCCTCCCGCTGGGCGGCGTTCCGGCGCTTCTTGGGGTTTGTCGGGCCAGGTTTCCTCGTCTCGGTCGGCTATATGGATCCGGGTAACTGGGCGACCGACTTGGCGGGTGGCTCGCAGTTCGGCTATGCGCTCCTCTGGGTGATCCTGCTGTCGAACCTGATGGCGATCCTGTTCCAGCACCTCTGCGTGCGCTTGAACGTCGCGACCGGGCTCGACCTCGCGCAGGCCTGCCGGGCCCGCTATTCGCCGGTCGTCTCCAAGTTCCTCTGGTTCTCGGCCCAGGTTGGCATCGTGGCCTGTGACCTCGCAGAGTTGTTAGGCTCGGCCATCGCGCTGCAGATCCTCTTCGGCATCCCGTTGTTCTTCGGCGCGATCATCACGGCGTTGGACGTCCTGCT
Organism: Verrucomicrobiota bacterium; assembly: GCA_041180425.1. Lineage (GTDB taxonomy): Bacteria > Verrucomicrobiota > Verrucomicrobiia > Opitutales > UBA953 > UBA953. The sequence continues at coordinate 8,117 of JBEGRN010000049.1, read as the reverse complement.
GTTGCTTGCTTTGACCCGCCTTGGCTATCGCTGGCTCGAAGCCCTCGTGGCGGTCCTGGTGCTCACCGTCGCCGCCTGTGTGGGTGTCGAACTCCTGCTCGCCAAGCCCGCCGTCGCGGAACTCGTACGCGGCTTCATCCCCACGACGGCCGTGCTCACGCGACCAGGCATGCTTTTCGTGGCCCTCGGCATCATCGGTGCGACGGTCATGCCGCATAACCTTTACCTCCATTCATCGATCGTCGGTTCGCGCGACTTCGGCACCGACGAGATGGCGCGTCGCGAAGCGCTGCGTTTCGCCACCTGGGATTCGACGCTCGCGCTCAGCCTCGCTTTCTTCGTCAACGCCGGCCTGCTCGTCCTGAGCGCCGCCGCGTTCCACGGCCGCCCCGAAGCCGTGACGGACATCCGCGAAGCCCACCGTCTGCTGGACGGCGTGCTCGGCACCACCTTCGCGGGCACGCTCTTCGCGGTCGCCTTGTTGGCGTCCGGACAGAACGCGACCATCACGGGCACCATGGCAGGGCAGATCGTACTCGAAGGTTTCTTGCAGGTGAAAGGCGCCGGCTGGATCGTGCGCGTGGCGACGCGGCTGGCGGCGTTGGTGCCGGCCTTGCTGGTGATTGGCTTGGCGGGCGAGGGCAGGGTGGAGACCTTGCTGCTGTGGAGCCAGGTCATCCTCAGTTTGCAGCTCGGCTTCGCCTGTTGGCCCTTGGTGCGGATGACGGGCGATGCCGATTTGATGGGCGCTTTCGCCGCGCCGCGCTGGGTTTGCGTCCTGGGCTGGGTCGCCACGGCGCTGGTCGTCGGCGCCAGCCTGTGGTTCGTGGCATCGGCGATCGCCTAGGCCTTAGTCCCCGATGGCGTGCCGCAGGCGGTATTGGGCCTTGTTCGCTTCCGTGAGCGTTTGGAGGTATTCGAACTTCGCCTGCAACGCATCCTGTTGCGCTTGGATTGCCTCCAAGACGACGCCCACCGAGAATTCTTTGCGACGCAGCGCGAACTGCAGAGCGGCCTCAGTGGAGCCGACTTGTTGGCGCAGGAGCTCGAGTTGGCCCAAGAGGGAATGGACCTCGGTGCGGGCGTCCACGACTTCCCGGGTGATTGCTTCCCGGATGCTGGCTCCGCGGAGGCGCATCTGGCGTTCGCGCGCTTCGGTCGCAGCTTGGCGCGAACGATCGAACAGGCCGCCCGCCCCGATGCGCCAACTCAAGGTGACGCTCGTCTCCGTGGTGCTGGCGTAATCTTGGCGCGCCGATGCAGGTGAGCCCCCCAGGCCGCCTGCGAAGTATTGCGCTCCCAAGGTCGGGAACAGCGGGCCATAACGTGCGCCATCGGCCTCCTGTGCGGCGGCTGCGACCAAGGCTTCGTTCTCCGCCAGCTCCGCCCGCTTCAGCCAAGCCTGCTGGAGCAGGTCCTGCACGGGGAGCTCTTTTTCGGGGAAAGCTAGCAACGCGGCTGTAGCGGCGGCCGGCCGAAGGCTCCCGTCGATGCGTAGCCGGAGGAGAGCCGCGAGGCGCGTGGATTCCCGGGAGAGGGCCTCGGCCGCCTGCCTTTGGCGAACCTCGGAGCGGTTGAGCTGCGCGGACGCCCGGAGCTCGTCGGCCTTAGGTGCCAGGCCGGCGGCAACGCCTTGGACGACTTGGGCGTGGTAGTCGCGGGCGATCCGGACCGATTCGTCGTGGAGCTGTAGGGCAAGCTGGGCGCGGAGCAGGTCGAAATAGGCTTGGACGGCCTGCTGGATCGTGCGGTGGCGTTGCGCTTCGACTCCATGACCTGCGGCCAAGGCGGTTTGCTTGGCCGCCAAGCGACGATAAACGGCTTCTCCGAACTCGAGTTGGAGCTGGATGGTCGCGCCGGCGGAGAGGGATTCCTTATCCACGTCGAACACTTGGCCCGTCACGGCTTGGGTGCGCCCGGAATGGTTGCGGTAGCCCACGCCCGGCGAGAGGGTGGGGAAGAGTTGCCAAAGGGCGCCGGCCTCTTTGGCTTGTGCTTCGAGCAGCTTCTCTTCCGCGAACTTTACCTCGAGGTTCTCTGCTCCGGCCAGCCTCAGGACGGCCGGAAGGTCGATGGGTTGCGCGGCCGTGTCGACGGATTGCCCCAGCGCCGAAGCCGCGCTGACGAGCACCCAGGTGATGGAGCGCTTCAGCGGGTTCATCGGAGCGTTTGGCCGTCGGCCAAGGTCTTACCCGCAGGCAACAGCACGAGGTCTTCGGGCTTGAGCCCGCCCAACACCTCTAGGTGGATACCGTCGTTAAAGCCTGCCTTGAGCACGCGCCTTCTGGCGATGCCGCCTTCGTTGACGTAGGCTGTCGCGACGGTTTTCTCCATGACCACGGCGGCAAGCGGCAGCAACGCCGTCTGCGCGTGCGTCTCTAGGCCCAGTTTGACTGAGGCGAACATCCCGGGTTTGAGCTCCCCTGCTGCGTTCGACAGGTTTCCTTCCACGAGCATCGTCTGGCTCGGATGGTCGAGGGTGCCGGCGATGCGGCTCACTTTAGTCGCGAAGCTCTTCCCTCCGGCGGCTTCCGTGGTGATGGTCAGCGTCTGTCCAGGGGCGACCAGGGAGGCTTCGTTTTCGGGGACGGCGACCTGTATGCGTACGGTGGCGGCGTCCGCGAGGATGAACAGGGGCGCCGGTGAACCGCCGGCGGGGACGAAGGCGCCGACGTCGACGTAGCGTCGGCTGATCACGCCCGCGAACGGTGCGCGGACCACGGCGAAGGAGAGCAAGGTCGCATGGCGTTGGTGCTGGGCTCGGGCGACCGCGAACTTGGCTTCAGCCGCATCGACCGCTTGCCGCATGACCAAGTCAGGCGCTGCGCGGCTGGCTTCTTGGAGGCGCTTGTATTCCAGCTCAGCCCAAGTTAATTCGGCCCGGGTGCGCGCTTCGTCTGCGACTAGTTCGGGGACTTCCAGCTCAGCGAGGACCGCCCCGGCTTCGACGCGGTCACCGAGGTCTGCCCGGAGGGCTTTCACGTATCCGGAGACCTTGGCGTGCAGGGTGACCTGCTGGAGCGGTTTCACCTCGCCGAGCAGTTGGATGCTGCGCGTGATGTCGCCGGTGAGCAGTCTTGTGGTCGCCGGTTCGGCGAACGCCAGCGTGGCGGCGCCGAGCAAGCAGACTAGCGGTTTAAGGGAGGGCATGCGGTGGGGGAGGGCTGGAGGTGTCGTCGGGGTCGAGGGAAGGGGAGCGGCGGTGGGCGGTAGCCATGCCCCAGGCGAAAAGCGCAGGTAGCAGGAAGAGCGTGGCGGCGGTGCCGACGAGGAGGCCGCCCATCACGGCGCGGGCGAGCGGGGCCGTCTGGCTGCTGGATGCGGAGAGTCCGAGGGCCATCGGCAGCATGCCTGCGAGCATCGCGCCGGAGGTCATCAAGATCGCACGGAAGCGGCGGCGGGCGGCTTGTACTCCGGCTTCTGCGGCGCTAGCGCCGGCGCGGCGCATGGTCTCCGCGGTCGTCAGAAGCAGGATGCCGTTCGCGACAGCGACACCGATGGACATGATTGCACCGATGTAGCTCTCGATGTTGAGCGTCGAGCCCGTCGCGGAGAGCGCGAGGAGGACGCCGGCGAGCGTCGCGGGCAAAGTGGATAGCGCCATCCCCGCCAGCCGGAAACTTTGGAAATAGGCCGCGAGCAACAGGGCGATGGCCAGGATGGCGAGGGCGAGTCCCGAACCGAGGCCCGCGAAGAGTTCGCGCAAGGGCGTCACTTGGCCCCGTTGGTCAACCTTGACCTTGCCCACGGGCTTGCCGGCCGCCGCGATGGCTTGGTCGATGCGGTCGGCGAGGTGCCCTAGGTCCGTACCGCAGTAATTCGCCGTCAGGGTCGCCAAGCGCTGCATGTTATAGCGGTCGTATTGGGCGACGGTGGTGCCTTCCTTGAGCGTGGCGATGCTGCGCAGCAGGATGGGCCGCGGCTGGCCGGGGCCGACGGGGAGGTTCCGGAGGTCTTCCAGCGATCGAGTCTGCGCGGCGGGAATCTGCACCTGGACCTGGAAGGCGACGCCGGTCTTCGGGTCGGCCCAATAGTTCGAGAGGAGGAAGCGGCTAGAGCCCGTCGCCTCCACCACCGAGCGCGCCGCTTCGTTGGCGCGGAGGCCGAGCACGCCCGCCTTCTCCCGATTGACGTTCACCTCAACGGTGGGGAGGTCGATGGTCTGGGCGAACTGGATATCGCGCAGTTCCGGGATCTTCGTCAGTTCTGCGCGAATGGCTTCGGCGTGCGCCCGGTTATCGGCGAGAATCGGGCCGCTGACGGCTACCTCGATCGGGGTCGTGGCGCCGAAGCTCATGACACGGCTGACGATGTCGGCGGGTTCGAAGGATAGGCGCACCGAAGGCAGGCTTTGCCCGAGGCGTCGCCGGAGCCGTTCCTGGGCGGCGGCGAGGTCGATCTTGGCTTCGGGCTTGAGCTGAATCTGGAGGGTCGCCTCGTCGGAACCGCTGTTCCATGCGTGGATCAGGTTGACGGGGTAGTTCGGGGCATGGACACCAACGAGCCCGATCGTCGTGCCGATGTTCTCCGGGCCGAGCTCGGAGCGGATGAGGTCCAAAGCTTGCAAAGCGAGTTGCTCGGTGCGGTCGAGGCTCGTGCCTGCGGGGGCGCGGAGGCGCACTTGGAGCTGGCCGTTCGCCACCGGTGGAAAGATCTCCCGTCCGATTCGCGGTCCTAGGCCAGCCAGCAACGCAAACGCGGTGATGCTGGCTCCGAGGACGAGCGTTCGCGGACGCGCCAGCAGGCCAGCGACCGACCGTCCGTAGCTCTCGAGGATCCGGTGGAAGAAGCGAGGGGCTGCCACAGGTTCGGGCCTGAGCCACCAGATTGCCAAGATGGGCAGGAGCGTTGAGGACAGCACGAAGGAGGACAACATGCTGAAGCTGACCGCCAGAGCCAGCGGGAGGAACAGCGCCCGGGCGGCGCCTTCCATGAGCAGCGCGGGGAGGAACACGGCCACCACGCACGCCATCGCCAAGAAGCGGGGCAAGGCGGTGGCCGCGATCGCGTCAACGACCGCCCGCGCCACGGGCTTCCCGCTTTCGCGTTCCTGTTGGATGGCCTCGATCGCGACCGTGGCCTCGTCGACGAGGATGCCCACGGCCAGCGCCAGGCCGCCCAGGGTCATCAGGTTAATGGTCTGTCCGCAAAGCCATAGCCCGAGGACGGCCAGCAGTAGGGAGAGCGGGATGTTGACCAGCACGACCAGGGTGCTGCGGCCATCCCGCAGGAAGAGCGCGACCATCAGGCCGGTGAGCACCGCGCCTAGCAGCGATTCCAGGAGCAGGTCGTTGATGGCGTGTTCAACCAGCGGACTTTGGTCCATCACGTAGCTCACCTTCACGTCGGGCGGAAGCGCGTTTTGGAACATCGGCAGGTTCTCCTTGACCGCCCGCACGACCGACAACGTCGAGGCATCGGCGCGCTTGGTCACCGGAATGTAGACGGTGCGCCGACCATCCACCAAGGCGTAGCTCGTTACCTGGTCGGCGCCGTCGACGACCTGGGCGACGTCGCGCAGCAAGAGCGCGGGCGTCTGCCCCGGCCGGAGCGGGACGGTTTCCAGATCCCGGATAGTGCGGACGGTCGAATTCACGGGGATCAGCAAGTTTTGATCACCGATCGTCAAGTTGCCCGCCGGCGTGATGCTGTTGGCTCCAGCAAGCGCTCCGGCGACTTCCTCTGGGGTCACGCCGGTGGCGCGCAGGCGTTCCGGGGACAGGTTGACGAGGATCGTGCGAGCGCTACCGCCGAAAGGGGGTGGGGCGGAAACCCCGGGCAAGGTCGCGAAGAGCGGACGCACCGTATTGAGCGCCGCATCCTGCAGCTGGGCGACCGTTCGCGTCTCGCTGGAGAAGACCAGTTGGCCGACGGGCACGCTCCCGGCGTCGAAACGCATCACGAAGGGAGGGACCGTGCCCGGGGGCATCATGGCCCGCGCCCGGTTCACATAGCTCACGGTCTCGCTCATGGCTTGGGCCATGTCGGTGCCGGGATGGAACTGCAGCTTCATCACGGCGGCGCCTTGGATGTTGCGCGATTCGACGTGCTCGATGCCAGTGATGTAGAGGAAGTGGTATTCGTAATAATAGGTGAGGAAGCCCTCCATCTGGCCTGCTTCCATGCCGCCGAAAGGCTGGGCCACGTAAATCGTGGGGACATTGAGCGGAGGAAAGACGTCCTTCGGCATGCGTTGCGCTCCGAAGATGCCGCCTAGCGCCAAGGTCAACGCGATGACGAGCACCGTGAGCGGGCGACGTAAGGCATGTTTGAGCACGTTCATGGGGTCGAAGTTTTCTATTCTTCGGCTCGGGGAAGGCGATGCAATCTTCCGCCTTGTTTGGGGCAGTCGCCACGTAGACGACCGGGTTTTATTCGACATTCTGCGCCTAAGGTCGTCCAATCGGCGACATGAAGCTCTCCCGTAAAGGCGAGTATGCCCTACGCGCCCTGATTTGTTTGGGGCTGGGGGAGGCTTTTGGCCGTAAGCGGCTGCAGGTCGCGGAAATCGCCGCTTCCGACAACATCCCCGAGAAATTCCTCGAGCAGATCATGAACGAGCTGCGCGATGGTGGTTTCGTCGAAGGCCAACGCGGCCGCAACGGAGGCTATCGCCTGGCGCGTCCGGCCGAGCAGATTTCCCTCGGTCAGATCATTCGGCACATCGAGGGACCGTTGGCTCCGGTGGCCTGCGCATCGCATACGGCCTACGAGCGGTGCTCTTGCCCAGACGAGGCGAACTGCGGACTCCGTATGCTCATGCTCGATGTCCGTAACGCGATTTCGGATATCCTGGATCGGCACACCCTCGGCGCTGTGGTCCTGGTCGCGCACCGCAAGTTCCTGAACTCGGGTCGTCGGCCGGCTTTTGCGGGTGGCACGGAAAACTTCGGCAACGAAGGGGCAGGTCGCTTGACGGATGGGTTGATCGCTAACCTACTCCCGGATTACTTTATCTGAGCTCCAGGAGGGAGTTCATCCCTTAGTCGGGCAGGGCGAAGGCACTTTTTATTAAGCCATTAATAATGAATGGATTACATAAACATACCTTTTTGGTATTCTTTGTTGACCTAAATCATTTAATCATAAGTAATGATGTAACCTTAAAGCAAGGCACCTCTCTGTCTCCAAATAAACTTAAGAGTAACCCCATGAATTCCACGTCCTCTCGCAAGTTCCTCCCGCTCGCCGCCCTCGTGGCGTTCGCCTCGGTGGCCCCCGCTGCAGAGCTGACGCTCCAGGAGCAGATCGACGCGCTCAAGGCCCGCCTCCAAGAGCTCGACTCCAAGGTGCGTCCCCTGCAGCGCGCCGAGACGACGGCTGGCGATAAGGGCTACACGCTCGCGTCGCCTGACGCTGCCTACTCGCTGCGGGTGCGCGGTCTCGTTCAACTAGACTCTCGCTGGTTCTTTGACAAGGCCATCGACAACGACGCGTTTGTCCTGCGACGTGCCCGGATAGGTTTAGAGGGGAAGATTAGCAAGACGACCGACTACCAGGTCACCGGTGAGTTCGCTGGCTCAACCGCCACGCTCCTGGACGCTAACGTCACCTTGAACTACTCGCCTGAAGTCCAGCTGAAGTTCGGCCGCTTCAAGACCCCTGTCGGACTTGAACAACTGCAACCGGACTTTGCCCAGTTATTTACCGAGCGCTCCGTCGTCTCCCAGCTCCTGCCTAACCGTGACCTCGGCGTCCAAGTCGGCGGCGATCTCTTCGACGCCCGCGTCAGCTACGCGGTCGGGGTGTTCAACGGCACGACCGATGGCGGTAACAACACCTCCCAGACGGACACCAACGACGGCAAGAGCCTCGCGGCCCGCGTGACCTTCCAGCCTTGGGTGAAGGACAAGGAAAGCCTGCTTTCCGGCCTGATCTTTGGCCTCGGTGGTACCTACGCACTCGAAGACGCCAACGGCGTCCTCGCCACCGGCTTCAAGACCGACGGCCAGCAGACCTTCTACAGCTACCGCACCGCCGGGGCGACGGGCACCACGACGGCTGTCACCAGCAATGGCAAGGTCTGGCGCCTCACCCCGCAGGTTTCCTACTACCGTGGCTCGTTCGGCTTCATCGGCGAATACGTGACCTCTTCGAGCGACATCAAGGCCGTGAAC
>JBEGRN010000048.1:0-9229 GCA_041180425.1 Verrucomicrobiota bacterium | reverse complement strand
TGTTGCCAGGCGTGTTCGCCGGGGCGCGCGCGGCGGTGGCCGGCGTCGTGTTGGTGGTCGGGGTGAAGATGCTGCTGCGGACCTGTGAGGCCGTGCCGCGTCGGTGGGCGGCGGGCCTCTCGTTGGTGGGGCTTTGCTTCGGCGCTCCTTTCGTGTTCATCGCCTTGTCGGCAGGGCTGCATGGTTGGTATGTGCGGCCGGAAGAGGAGGAGGAACTTCCGCCCGTGAGCGACGAGCTGCGGGTCGCGGGCGCGCGGGTGAGCCGCTACCTCTGGCCGGTGCTCGCGGTGTACTTGGGCCTCTGGTTGTGGCTCAGGCATGGGCATGGCTACGTACAGCTCGTGGAGGTCTCGCTCTTTGCCGTGCTGACTTCTTTTGGCGGCGCCTATGCGGCGCTCGGCATCTGGCGTGTGCGCGCCCACGTCCTGGGCTGGATGAGCGAGAGTCGTTTCGGCGATGCCTTGGTCATTGGGGAGGCTACGCCTGGCCCGTTGCTTTTGGCCGGCAGCTTCGTGGCTTTCGTGGCGGGTTTCAATGGGGCGCTCTTTCCCGACCACGGTGGGCTCTGGTTCGGCTTGCTGGGGCTGCTGACCGCCGCCGTGTTCACCTTTGTCCCTTCGACGTTGGTGCTGCTGGCTTGCGCGCCTTTGGCGGAAGAGGGAGTCGGCGATCGGCGCTTCCATGATGCGCTCGGGATGGTCTCGGCCGTCGCGGCAGGCGCGATCGTGTTCCTAGGCGCTTCGTTGGCGTGGGCGCAAGGCGGGCAACCGTTGCTGTTCCTCGTTTCCTTCGGGGCGGCTTGGTTGTTTTACAAGGAACAGTTGAATGTGCCTGCCTTGGTCGGGCTAGGCGCGGTGATCGGCCTGTTCCTGGCCCGGTGAGCAAATCCCCTTGATAAGTACCGGGGCTGGGATAGACCTCACTCACTATGAAATCGCTCCTCCGTCTCCTCGCCCTCGTGGCCGTCTGTTCTTCGCTGGCCATCGCCGCGACCACCACTGCGGCTCCGGCCAAGAAGGATGCTCCGGCCGCTCCGGCCGTCGATACCTCCAAGTTCAAGAGCGGCGGCTGCTGCGAAAAGGCCGACAAAGCCGGCAAGCATTGCACCCACCCTTGCTGCGTGAAGGCCGCCAAGGAAGGCAAGGTCTGCGAGAAGTGCAACCCTCCGGCCAAGGACGCTCCGGCTCCGACCAAGGATGCCCCGGCCAAGGACGCTCCGGCGGCCAAGTAAACTGCCCTCATCTTGCGCTGAAGGCCGGACCGTGGGGTCCGGCCTTTTTGTTGGGCGACATCTTGCGCCCGCGCCCCCGGACCCTTAAGCCTTGGATATGAAACGTCACCCCGTCTTGAGTTCGGTCCTGCTCCTGGGCTTGGCCGTCGGCTTGTTCTTCTGGACGCAGCCCGCGGTCAGTCAGCCCGCCACCGCTCCCGCGGCGGTGACGCCGCCCTTGCCGGTTTCCGCGGAGCCGCAGTATGGCACTTGCGTGGCCTCAGCCGATGGCATCGGCAAGACCTACCAAGGCCGCGAGATCGCCCAAGTCATGGGCCATCCCGGCATCGGCTGGCTGGAGCGGACCGAACGCGAGAAGGAGGAAGCGCCGTCCAAGGCCATCGCCGCCCTGAAGCTCGCCCCGGACGCGGTCATCGCCGACCTCGGCGCCGGGTCAGGGTATTACACGTTCCGCTTGGCGCCGTTGGTACCGAAGGGACGCGTGGTGGCGATCGACATCCAGCCTGAGATGTTGGATTACATGAAGGAGGAGATGAAGGCCCGAGGCGTGAAGAACGTGGAGACGCACCTCAGCACGGTCGTCGACCTGAAACTGCCCGATGCCTCGCTCGATGCGGTCCTGATGGTCGATGCCTATCATGAGTTCGACCATCCCGCCGAGATGCTGGCCTCGATGAAGTCCGCCCTCAAGAAAGGTGGCCGCATCTACTTGCTCGAGTTCCGCGCGGAGGATCCCAAGGTGCCCATCAAGCCGCACCACAAGATGACCGAGGCCCAGGCGCGCAAGGAGCTCGAGTCCGCCGGTTTCCGTTTCTTGGAGAATCGCCCCGACCTCCCCTGGCAGCACCTGCTGGTCTTCGAGAAGCCTTAAGGTATCTAAGCGCTTGGCAGGGGTGGGCGGGGTGGTATGCCAGAAGACATGCCCCGTCTTGTCGCCCTTTGGCTCTGCCTGCTCGGTCTGCCGCTCGGCGCCGCTGAATACGTCGTGCTCGTGTCCAAGGAAACCCACGCCGACGCCGGCTGGGCCAAGGTCGTGGCGCGTCTGCAGGCGAAACACCAGGCGGCGGTCCTGACCTATCAGGCGGACGTCCGCGAATGCCAAGCTGGGCTGCGCGAGGCGCAGCCGCGTTGGGTCTGCTGGGTCGCGCGCCCGGCCGAACTGGGCCAGCAGTCGGCCTATGCCATCCATCAGTTGGCCCGCGACAACGATGCCGACCCCTATGAGGATTTCCAATGGGGCATCATCACGGGTCGCACCGCGGAGCAGGCGCTTAAGCTCGCCGCTCCCGACGCGTCCTTGACTATCCGCCAAGTCGGCGCCTCCACGGCCTTCGCGTCGGAATGCGCCCCCAGCGGCTATTGGTTCTCGGAGTTCAAGGCCGGCGAGGTCTGGGTGAAGGAGGGCACGCCTTTGGCGGTCAAGGGGCAAGGGGCGGCCGATTCCACCGCCGCTATCGCGCAGCGTCTCAACGCTGGGCAGACGGACTTGTTCATCACCTCCGGCCATGCCAGCGAGAAGGAGTGGCAGCCTGGCTACCGCTACCGTAACGGCATCTTCACCCACCGGGACGGCGTGCTGATCGGCCAGTCGCTCGACGGGAAGGTCCACGAGGTCCGTTCGACGAACCCCAAGGTCTACCTCGCGGTCGGCAACTGCCTCATCGGCAACGTGCCGAAGTCGGAGGACTGCATGGCCTTGGCTTGGCTCAATACCGGCGGCGCGCTGCAGATGCTGGGGTACGTGGAGCCGACGTGGTTCGGCTACGCCGGCTGGGGGGTCTTGGACTACTTCTTGGAGCAGCCCGGTCGCTTCAACGTGAGCGAAGCCCGTCTGGCTAATCACCATGCGCTGCTCTGGACCTTGGGCGAGGCCAAGGCTGGGCGCCTCAAGGCCAACGTGCGCGGCCTCGAGTTCGACCAGAACGTCACCGTGCTCTACGGTGACCCGCAGTGGTCCGCCAAACTCGCGCCCGGCCCCCTGCGTTGGACGGAGACCTTGGTCGAAGGCCCTTCAGGGGAATGGACCTGGACAATCACACCCCAGGCTGGGGCGGCGACCTTCGCCCCCGTGGACAAGAATGGGTCCGAACGCGGCGGGCGTCCTTTGGTGGCTTTCCTGCCGCGGCACGCGGCGGGTTGGGAGGTCGTGGCTGGCCAGGAGTGGCAGCCCGTCGCCGCCGACGACTTCGTGCTCCTGCCGAACCCGGGCCCTGCGGCCCCGGTGCCCGCCCGCCTCGTCGTGCGCCTGCGCCGGCGTTGAGACGGCCGTCCGAAGAATATTTAAATAATTCTTCTGCACCCCTTGTGCGTCTGCTGCAGGCAGGGTATGATGGGGCATGCGTAACTCTGTCCTGTTGGCGTGGTCGATGGTGCTCATCGCGGCGATGGTCGTCGCCCTGCAGCTCGGTGTGGCGGTCCCGGTCGTCGCCGCCCCCAAGGCGGCGTCGCCACGTCCGGCGGCTGCGGTAGCCGCGGCCCCGACGGTCGCGGCTCAGGCCGAGACGGCGGCGAGCTATCGACGCAGGATGAAGGAGGAGTTTTGGCCGGAGCTCCAGCGGCAGGCGCAGGCTGGCGACGCCGAAGCCCAGTGGCACTTGGGGTTCGCCACGTTGGTGGGCAGCTTCGGCAAGCCCGACGTCGCCGCAGGCATCCAGTGGATGGAGAAGGCCGCGGCGCAGAAGCATGGGAAGGCCCTGAACAGCTTGGGCGAGGTCTATACCACCGGCGAAGCGGTCCCGCAGGACTATCCGAAGGCCATCGGGTATTTTCAGGCGGCGTGGGCCGCCGGCGAACCCATGGGCATCCTTAACCTCGGCATCTTGTCCGAATATGGGCTAGGCCGTAAGCAGGATAACGATGAGGCGATCCGCTGCTACCGGTTGGCCGCGGACAAGGGCTCGCCGGCGGCGTTGACGCGCCTAGGGGCGATGTATGCGGAAGGAGACATGCTGCCGAAGGACCTGAAGCAGACGGTGGCCTATTACCGGGCGGCGGCGGAGAAAGGGTCGGCGGAGGCTTGGCATAACCTGTCGGTCATGCACCGCCGCGGGATCGCCGTGCCGTTGGACAAGGAAGCAGCGCTGACTTGCGCGGAAAAATCTTGGGCCGCCGGTGGAGTCGACGGGGCACTGATGGCCGCCGACCTCTTGGTCGAGCTTCGAGGCGACTACCCTCGGGCCATGGCCTACATTTCCGTGTTCTTGGCGTCCGACCGCTCGCCGGAGTCGCGCGCCAAGGCCATGCAACGCGTTCAGGACTGGGAAGACAAGATGCTGGCCCAGGCCGATCGCGCCAAGTTCATCGAACTTGAGGCGGCGTTCGAGTTGGCGGAATGCCAGCGACTCTCCAAGGAGGTCTTCGGGCGCTGATCAGGCGCCGACGTTCTTCTTGATGTCCTTGAGCTGCTGGAACTCGGGCTTGGCGGTGTAGAACTTGTCGAGCGGGTAGCAGCCCGAGATGAGCCCGTTGCGCGGCGCCGTGGTGCAATCGCTGAAGGTGCGGCAGATGAACTTCGTCTCGAGCGCGCCGTTCTTGGCGGCGTCCGCGAGCATCGTCGGGTAGCTGAGCACGGCCCGGCCGACGCCGATCAGGTCAGAGCCGCCGGAACGGAGGATGTGCTGCGCGAGGTGCGGGAGGTATTCCTGCACGTAGCTGAGGCCGGAGCTGACGACGACCATGGTGGCGGGAGCCTGGGCGCGGACCTGGCGGACGACGCGGACTTGGCGGGCGACGTCGATGAGCGGGTCATGCGCCGGCTGATAACCATCGCTCGGCGGGTAGGCCGCCGGACGTTGGATATGCGGGTTGTAGTAAGGCGAGCCTGCTGTGGTGTTGAGGATCTTGACGCCCAGTTCGCCGAGGAGCTTCACGAAGGCGAAGGTCTCGGTGAGGTCGATGTCGACGGGGTTGGCCGGGTTCACGCCGAAGGCATAGCGATAGGGCAGGCAGGAGGCGTAGTCTTCCGGGATGCCGGGGCCGAGCTTGCCGGGCTGCGACAGCGCGGGGTCTGGGCGGAAAGGCACCATGTCGAAGAGGCTCAGGCGGACGCCGATGTCGATGGGGTTGCCGTCGGCGCGGATGCCGGCGATGATGTCGCGGAGGATGCGGGTGCGGTTTTCGAAGGAGCCGCCGAACTTGCCCGGGCGCGTGTGGGCGCCGAGGAATTCGTGCAGCAGGTAGCCGTGGCAGTGCTTAATGTCCACGAAGTCGGCGCCGCAGGCGCGGGCGACCTTGGCCGCGCGCACGTAGCAACGGATGAGCTCTTCGACGTCCGCGTCGGTCAGGACCTGCTCGTCGGAGGTGACGTTGAATTTCTTGTCGAGCAGCGGGTGGCGGAAGGCGACGCGGGATTCCCACTTCTTCTTGTCGTGGGGACGGCAGAAGCGGCCCGAGTGCGTGAGCTGGAAGCCGATGACGAGGTCGTCGACCGTGCCCCATTGGGCGAGGTGCTCGGCCTTGAGGATCTGCACGAGTTCGGCGATGCCTGCTTGGTTCTCCTCGTTGATGATGAGCTGGTTCGTGTTGGCGCGGCCATCGGCGCGGACGGCCATGGCTTCCGCCCCGCAGATCAGCTTGGCGCCGCTCGCGCCGAAGCGCTGCCAGCGACGCTTCATCTCGGGAGACGTGCCGCCGGTGGTCGTGCCATCCCAGCCTTCCATTGGGTGGATGGCGATGCGGTTGCCGATCCGCTTGCCGTTGATGAGCACGCGGTCAACCGGTTGGGCGAGCGGATTGCCGGCGCCGGCTTCGATGGCGTCTTCCAACGGCAGGTCGATGCCAAGGCCCGCGCAGTGGGCGCGGAAATCGGCGACCGTCTTGAGCGACGCGACGCGGGTGAGTTTGAAGGGAGTCATGTCGGAATAGGTTTTAGAGTCCAGGGATGCCGAGGCGCTTGGCCACGCGGCGCGGGCGGATGAGTGCCTCCTGCATGCGGGCGCCTTCGTCGGAGCCGCGGAGGTCGGCGCAGGCGGGGTGCGCTTCCGGGGAGCCTAAAATGCCGAGGGTGTGCAGGAGGTGGGCGGTGCTGTGCTTGTAGGCGGCGGCGCTCTCACGGTCGTTCAGGCGGAAGACCTGGTCCTCCAGCGACTGGAAACATTCGAAGACCTTGTAGACGCGCGTGTCGAAGCGACCCGTGCCCGTCGGGAACTTCTTCCCGGGCACGCCGTCTTCGAGCCACATGTCCTTGGCCGCGCAGATGAGCGGGGCCGCGCTGCTCGAGGCGCCGATGAGGAGCGGCAGTCCCGTCTTGATGGCGGTGGCGATGCCGTAGTCGTCGCCGCTGTGCGGGGCGAAGTCGAGTTGGAGGTCCTTGCACATCGCCGCCCAATACAGGAAGTGCGGCTCGTCGAGCGTGCTGATCTTGCCGCCGACGAACTTCGGATGGATGGCCAGTTGGTGGAGTAGCCAGGGTTCGTAAGGCGTGGCCCACGGCACGAAGGACGGCTCCAGCGCATGCACGATGCCCGGGCGGATGAGCCATTCGGCGATTTGGTAATAGCCGTCGCGGCGGCGTTCGGGGTCCAAGGAATTCAGCCCCTTGGACGTCATGATCATGACTTCGCAGTTCTCGTGCGCCTGGACCAGGTCGATGAGCGGGCGGTAGCGTTCGGCTTTGAAGACGGTGTCTTGGGCCGCGCCACGGGCGGTTACGCCGGCGATGAACTTGCGGCCGGGGAAGGCTGCCCGGAAACGGCGCAGCACTTCGGCGTACATGGCGTCGTCGAGGTCGAAGATGTAGCCGGTGTCGGCATTCAGCACCGGGACGAGCTCCACGCCGTAGTGTTCAGCGGCGTCGTATTGCCAGCGCAAGGCGGCGGCGAAGCCCTCCCAATCGGGTTGGCGATCCTTGAAGGGCAGGAGGGCGGCGGCGCAGAGGCGGGCCTGGGTGCGATGGTCCACCAGCGCCTCTTCGGCGGTCCAGGCCCATTTCGTCTCCGACCAAGGCGTGGTCGGGGTGAGGTCCTCGGGACGGGAGATGAGCGGCTTCATGACGACGGTCGGAACCTTAGCATTATTTCCTGCGCTTGAGGAAGGATTGTTTCGGGAGGGATAGGTCAAAAATCGCCCCTTGAAGGCCAGTGGGATTGCCGTCAGAACGAGTGCACCCCGCTCATGAGTTCCTCCTCCGTGCCCGATCCGCGCGCCACCGCCATCTCGAGCGGCATGCAGATGACCCTCGTGGCCGGTTTCCTGGGTTGGATGATGGATGGCTATGAGCAGGCGATCTTCCCGCTGCTGGCCAGTCCGGCGCTGAAGAGCATGGTGCCGGCCGAAGTCGCCGCGTCTGGTCCGGCGGCGGTCAACGGTTGGGTCGGTGGTTGGATGGGCTGGATCACCGCGTCTTTCCTCGTCGGCGCGGCCTTCGGAGGCGCGGCCTTTGGTTGGCTGGGCGACCGCATCGGCCGGGTGCGCGCGATGTCCTGGAGCATCTTGTTCTATTCGCTCTTCAGCGGCGTCTGCTATTTCGCCCAAGACCCGACGCATCTGATGGGCGCCCGTTTCCTCGCGGCCTTGGGCATGGGCGGCGAGTGGGCCTTGGGCGTGGCCCTCGTGATGGAAGCTTGGCCCGAGCGGCATCGCTCCAAGATGGCCGCGGCCATCGGCATGGCGGCGAACTTCGGGATGGTGCTCGTGGGCTGCGTCGCCATCGCTTACCCGGCTTCGGCGGATTCCTGGCGCGTGCACTTCCTCATCGGCGCTTCGCCGGCGATCATCACCTTGCTGATCCGCTTCTTCGTGCCGGAGTCCGAGAAGTGGCAACGGGCGTCGGAGCAGGCGGCCATCGCTCCGCAACCCTCCAAGATCGGCGAGGTCTTCGGCGCCGAGTTCCTACGGTCGACGGTCGGCGGCATCCTCATGGTCTCGGTCGTCTTCGTCGGGACGTGGGGCGCCGTGCAGTGGATCCCGCTGTGGGTCACCGAACTGGCGGGGCCGCAGGTGCCGCAGGCCAAGGCCTATGCGATGGTCATCGTCTCCCTCGGCGCCTGCGTCGGCACGGTGCTGGCGCCGCTCGGCTTGGCTCGTCTGCCGCGTCGCTTAGGCTATCAGTTGCTCTGTGTGCTCGCCTGTGCTTCGACCGCTTGGATCTACCGCACGCCCGCCAGCTGGGAGGGTCAGCTCCTGTTCGGCGTCTTTCCGGCCTATCTTGCTTTGAAGATCTTTGTGCTGGGGATGACCGCGACCGCCTTCTTCGGCTTCATGCCGTTGTACCTGCCCGAGCTGTTCCCGACCCGGGTGCGCGCCACCGGGCAGGGGATCTGCTATAACACCGGCCGCTTGGTCGCCGTGCCCTTCGTCCTGTTGAGCGGCAAACTGGTCGAGTGGCTGGGCGGCTACCAGCATGCCGCCGCCGCCATTACGTTGGTCTACCTCGCCGGCCTCGGCATCGCTTACTTCGGGCGCGAAACGACTGGCCAAGCGCTGCAGGACTGACCGATGGCCACGAACCCCCATGACGTCCGCATCCGTGCGGCCCGTTGGTATGCGCTGCCGGTGAAGACGCGCGTGCCGCTGAAGTTCGGGCGCGATACGCTGACCGAAGTCGTCTGCGCGCGCGTGTGTCTCACGGTCTCGCGGGCTGATGGCACCCGGGCCGAGGGCTGGGGCGAGACGCCGCTGAGCGTCCAGTGGGTCTGGCCCTCGCCCTTATCCTACGCCGTGCGCCTCGCGGCTCTGCAGGATTTCTGCGACCTGCTCGCCGAGGCCTATGCCCAGTTTCCCGCCCGTGGGCATGCGATGGAAATCGGCCACGATTTCCTAGAGGCTGTCCTGCCGGCGTTACTGAAGAGTTTCAATGAGACGCTCCCGCGTGGCGTAAGGATTCCCCAGCTCGCTGCCTTGGTCTGCGCCTCGGCTTTTGATCTGGCGCTGCACGACGCCTACGGGGTTGCGAACGAGGTACCGACCTACGAGACCTACCGTCGGCCGTGGATGAACCATGACCTCGCGGCTTTCTTGGAGCCCGCCACCGACGCGCCGGCGGTGTCGTTCGTCGGACGC
>JBEGRN010000047.1:0-9683 GCA_041180425.1 Verrucomicrobiota bacterium | reverse complement strand
GTGCGGCGGCTCGTAGTTGGCGGTGTCGACGTAGTGGATGCCGGCGTGGAGGCAGGCGTCCATCAGCGGGAGGTCCTGGTAGGGCAGGGCGACGTTGATCAGCAGGTCGGCGCCGAAGGACTTGATCAGGGCGACCGTGGCCTTGACGTCGTCGGCGTCGAGCGCGGCGGTCTTGATCGTGCGCCCGGTGGCGTTCTTCACGTCGGCGGCGATGGCCTTGCACTTGTTCTCGTTGCGGGAGGCCAGCATGACCTCGGCGAAGGCTTCGGGGTGCATGGCGCACTTGTGGGCGACGACGTTGCCGACGCCGCCGGCACCGATGATCAGGACTTTTTTGCTCATAGGGTGGGTTGATTTCTGTCCACAAGCGGGGGTGGGGAAAGAAAAAAGGATGCACAAACCGGTGAACACGCGGTGCCGGTCCGCCGCGGCCCCGACCTTTTGGCTGGCGGGATGGACGGGACTCGAACCCGCGACCTCCTACGTGACAGGCAGGCGCTCTAACCAACTGAGCTACCACCCCGGACAGCCAAAAGGAAGGTGAACAAAGCCCCCTGCACCCCCGCCTGTCAAACGGAAAACCTCGCCAATTATCCGCGAATCTGGCCGTTACCCACCACTTCGAACTTCCAGGTGGTTAATTCCCTGATTCCCATGGGTCCGCGGGCATGGAGGCGGTCGGTGCTGATGCCGACTTCCGCCCCGAAGCCGAACTCGCCCCCATCGGTAAAGCGGGTGCTGGCGTTCCAATAGACGCAGGCGCTGTCGATTTGGGCCAGGAAGGAGCGGGCGACGTTCTCCTCCGCCGTGATGATGGCGTCGGAATGGTGCGACCCGCAGGCCTCGATATGGGCCACCGCTTCGGCCAAGCCGGCGACGACCTTGACGTTCAGGACGAGGGCGAGGTGTTCCGTGCGGTAGTCCTGCTCCGTGGCGGGCTTGGCCGACGGGATGAGGGCACAGGTGCGCGGGCAGCCGCGGACCTCGGTTTGCCGGGCGGCCAGGGCACGGCCGACGGCGGGGAGGAAGCGCTCGGCGACCGCGGCGTCGACCAGGAGCGTCTCGGCGGCGTTGCAGGCGCTCGGGCGTTGGCACTTCGCGTTCACGATGATCGCTTCGGCCATGGCCAGGTCGGCCGCGGCGTGGACGTAGATATGGCAGATGCCGGCGTCGTGCTTGATGACCGGGACCTTCGCGGAATTCACCACGGCTTCGATGAGGCCAGGGCCGCCGCGCGGGACGATGATGTCGACGAGGCCGCGCAAGGAACCCAAGGCCGGGACGGCTTCGCGGTCCGTGAAGGGCAGCAACGTGACGGCGTCGGTCGGCAAGCCGGCGGCGGCGAGGCCGGCCGCGAAGGCTTGGGCGAGCGCGAGGTTCGTGTGCAGGGCTTCGCTGCCGCCGCGGAGGATGCAGGCGTTGCCGGACTTCAGGCAAAGCGCCGCGGCGTCGACGGTGACGTTGGGGCGCGATTCGAAGATGATGGCGACGAGCCCGATGGGCACGCGACGGCGCACGATCTGGAGTCCGTTCGGACGATCCCAGGCCTCGGTCACTTCGCCGACCGGGTCGGGCAGCTTGGCCACGTCTTCGCAGGCGCTGGCGATGCCTTCCAGGCGGCCGTGGTCGAGGCGCAGGCGGTCCGTCATCGCCGCGGTCAGGCCTTTGGCTTGGGCGGCCGCGAGGTCTTGGGCGTTGGCGGCCAGGATGGCCGGTTCGGCGGCGCGCAGCGCTTGGGCGGCGGCGCGCAAGGCTTGGTCGCGCGTGGCCGTCGTCGACAGGGCCACGGCGCGGGAGGCGGCCTTGGCCGCGCGGGCCAGGGCGGTCACGCGTGCCAGCAGGTCGCTCATCGCAGGGAGAAGCGGGTGCCGAGCTTCTTGCCGGCGGCCAGCTGCAGGAGGACGTTGGGCTTGCGACCGTGCGCGATGATCGTGTCGGCGCCGCCCTCGGCGGCGATCTCGGCGGCCTGCAGCTTCGTCACCATGCCGCCCACGTTGCGTTCGGAGCCGGCGCCGCCCGCGAGGCCGCGGATGGCGTCGTCGATCCGGGTGACCTTCGGGATGCGGTCGCCGGTGCCGTCGGACTTCGTCATCAGGCCGTCGACGCCCGAGAGGATGACGAGCAGGTCGGCGCCGACGAGCGCGGCGACGTGCGCGGAGAGGCGGTCGTTGTCGCCCACGCGGATTTCCTCGTCCGCGATGGCGTCGTTCTCGTTGATGATCGGGACGAAGCGCTTGCGCTTCAGCAGGAGGTCGAGGGTGGCGCGGGCGTTGCGGGTGCAGGCGCGGCTATCGAGGTCGAAGTAGGTCAGCAGCATCTGCGAGCCGAGCAGGCCGTGGCGCGCGAAGTGGCGGCCGTAGACCGACATCAGTTCGGGTTGGCCTACGGTGGCGCAGGCTTGGAGCTCGCGGGCTTCCTTGGGCCGCTTCTCGAGGTTCATGGCGGTCATGCCCGCGGCGACGGCGCCGGAGGAGACGATGACGACTTCGATGCCTTTCCGCATCAGGCCGGCGACCTGGTCGGCGATGCGGCCGATCTGGACGCGGTCGACCTTGCCGTCTTGGCGGGTGAGCAGGCCGGAACCGAGTTTGATGACCCAACGTTTTGCCATAGGAGTGGCGTCCAACCTAACGGACGGAATCCGCCGTTGTCCAGCGTCAGAGTGCGCCGGCGTCCCGGCTGGGCGGGGTCAAGCCGGCGGCGAGCCAGCCTTTGTCCGTCAGGACGCGCCCTTGGGGGGTGCGGGCCACGTAGCCTTCCTGCACGAGGAAGGGTTCGTGCACCTCCTCGAGCGTGTGGGCGTCTTCGCCGATGGATGCGCCGATGCTGCTCAGGCCGACCGGCCCGCCGTTGTGCTTCTGGGCCATCGCGCGGAGGAAGCGGTGGTCCATGTCGTCCAGGCCGTGCTGGTCGATCTCCAGGAGCTCGAGCGCGGCGGCGGTGATGGCGGCGTCGGCCTTGCCTTGGGCGCGTTCCAGCGCGTAGTCGCGCGTGAAGCGCAGCAGGTTGTTGACGATGCGCGGCGTGCCGCGGGCGCGGCGGGCGACTTCCTCGGCGCCGCCTTGGTCGAGGTCGAGGTTCAGCAGCTTCGCATTGCGCGCGACGATGGTGAGCAACTGCGCGCGCGTGTAGTAGTCGAGGCGGGTCTGCAGCGTGAAGCGGCTGCGGAGCGGCGCGGTCAGCAGGCCGGTGCGCGTGGTGGCGCCGACCAAGGTGAACTTGGGGAGGTCGAGGCGGACGCTGCGCGCGTTGGGGCCTTGGTCGATCATGATGTCGATCCGGAAGTCCTCCATCGCGGAGTACAGGAACTCTTCGACCGTCTTCGGGATGCGGTGGATCTCGTCGATGAACAGCAGTTCGCCTTCCTGCAGGCTCGTCAGCAGGCCGGCGAGGTCGGAGGCCTTTTCGACCACGGGACCGGAGGTCACGCGGATGGGGCGGCCCATCTCTTCGGCGAGGATCATCGCCAGCGTCGTCTTGCCCAGGCCGGGCGGGCCATGGAGCAGGATGTGGTCGAGGGTGCGGCCTTCGCGGCGGGCGGCGCCGACCATCACGCGGAGGCGTTCCACCGTGCGCGGCTGGCCGACGAAATCGGCGAGGGACGGCGGCCGCAGGGCTTGGTCGAGCGGGCGGTTGGGCGCGCTCACCGCGGCTTTGCCGGCGGCGGGGGTGGTCGATTCCGGATCATCCTTGGCGCGGGCCATGGCGGTAACGTGCGGAGAAGGGGAGCGAAGGCAACCCTCAGTCCTCGGCGAAGCCTTTCGGCATCGCGGAGGCGGGCAGGCGTTCGATGTCGGCGCCGAGCGCCCGGAGGCGTTCCTCGAAGCGTTCGTAGCCGCGGTCGAGGTGGTAAAGGCGTTGCACCCAGGTCTCGCCCTTGGCCGCGAGCGCGGCGAGGATGAGGGCGGCGGAGGCCCGGAGGTCGGAGGCCATCACGGGCGCCCCGGAAAGCGGGCGGTCGCCGTAGACCGCGGCCGTCGCGCCGTCGATGGCGATCTCGGCGCCCATGCGCTGGAGCTCCGCCGCGTGCATGAACCGGTGCGGGTAGACTTTTTCGGTGATCGTGCTGCGGCCATCGACGAGCAGCTGGAGCGCCATGAACTGCGCCTGGAGGTCGGTGGGGAAACCGGGGTGCGGTTCGGTGACGATCTCGACCGAACGCGTCGGGCGGCCGAACGCGCGGACGAAACCGGGCCCGGTCTCGACGCCGACGCCGGCCTCGCGCAGCTTGTCGAGGAAGGCCCCGAGATGCGCGGCTTCGGCTCCCGCCACGGTGACGTCACCGTCGGTGATGGCGCCGGCGACGAGGTAGGTGCCGGCTTCGATGCGGTCGGGGATGACCGTGTGGTCGGCGCCGCGGAGGCGTTCCACGCCGCGCACGGTGATGATCTCCGTGCCGTGCCCGCGGATATCCGCGCCCATCTGGAGCAGCAGCGCGCAGAGGTCGACGACTTCGGGTTCGCGCGCGGCGCACTCGATGCGCGTCTCGCCGGGCGTCAGCGTCGCCGCCATCACGAGGTTGGCGGTGCCGAGCACGGTGCTGCCCATCGGGCCGCCCATGAAGACGAGGCTGCCGCGCGCGCGGCTGGCGTCGACGGAGACCACGCCGCCTTCGACGGCCACGACGCAGCCCAGGGCTTCGAGGCCTTTCAGGTGGAGGTCGATGGGGCGGGGGCCGATGACGCAGCCGCCGGGGATGGCCATCTCGGCCTGGTGCAGGCGGCCGACGAGCGCGCCGAGCAGGCAGACGGAAGCGCGCATCTTGCGCACGAGGTCGTACGGCGTGCGGTGCGTGATCTGCTCGGCGCGGATCACCCAGGTGCCCGGCGCCGGGTTCGTCACCGTCGCGCCTTGGTGGCGGAGGATCTCCGCCATGAAGCGCACGTCGCTGAGGTCGGGCACGCGGCGGAGCGTCACTTCTTCGGAGGTGAGCAGGCACGCGGCCAGCAGCGGCAGCGCCGCGTTCTTGGCTCCGGCGGCCTGGACCGTGCCGCTTAGGCGGCGGCCTCCGACGATGCGGGCGACTTCAAGCATGGTGCAGCAAAAGAGCGGGGGCGCCTGTTGGCGCCCCCGTTTCGTTTAGCCTTCGCGAGGGCCTCGGCGGTCGCCTTGACCTCGGCGGAAATCGCCGCCACGGCCACGGCCGCCGCGATCGCCACCACGGCCACCGCGGTCGCCACGACCACGGCCGCCACGGTCACCACCGCGGTCGCCGCGGTGTTCGCCACGGAAGCCGCCACGGTCGCCGCGGTGTTCGCCACGGCTCTGTTCGCCACCGGCGGTCGGCACGAAGACAGCCTTGGTCGGGATGCCGAACAAGGTCGCGAGCTTGCGCTTCAGCGTCGGCCAGAAACCGATCGGCTCTTGGACGGGGATGACGACGGGTTCGATCTGGATGCGCGGACGTTCTTCACGGCGCGGACGGTCTTCGCGGCGAGGGCGGTCGCCTTCGGCGCGCGGTTCGCGCGGCTCGCGGCGGGGGCCGGCAGCGCCTTCAGGGCGTGGCTCGCGCGGTTCGCGACGCGGACGGTCGCTGGGGATGCCCGGCTGGCGGCCTTCTTCGGCGACGCCTTCCGGACGCTCTTCGCGGCGGGGACGGTCTTCACGGCGCGGACGATCGTCGCGGCGTTCACGCGGCGGCTGGCCTTGGGCCGGCTGCTTGGCGAGTTCGCCCGAGAGGTTCTCGGTGACTTCGGCCGGGTTCGCGATCACGCCGATGGCGGGAGCGGCGGTGTTGCCCTTGCCGCCGGGGGCGACGTTCTGCGGGACGCCACGTCGGCCGAACTGCTTCGGGGCGACGATGGTGCCGGGCTTGGCGGCGGGTTCGCTGGAAGCGCCGATCACGGAAAGGGGAGGAAGCTCCGCGTGCGCGGATTCCAGCTTGGATTCAGTGATGCGAGGCGCCGGGGCGGCGGGGGTCGTGTGCGTTTCCGCCGAGGGGGCGGAGGAGTGGGCGGACGTATCGTCCGACCCGGGGGTTTCTTGGCTCATGGTTTCTCTTGGTGTGGCGACCGGATGTTCGGTCGCCTGGTGAAGGCCGTTTCCGCCGTTGTGGCAGAAAGGCCGGGTCTCCGGGGCGTCCCCGGCGCTTCGGTGGAAGGAGGGGAGGTCCGGTTGGTAGCCGAGACAGGGGTCTCGGAACCGTTGTGAATAAAACAACGGTTGCGGGTTAACAATAAGAAAGTCCCCCGTCGGCCGAAAAAGGTGAAATTCCGTTCACCAGGCGGGCTGGAGCGGGCTTTCCGGGGGGCTAGCGGGCCTCGTCCGTGAACCGCTGTTCGCGGATCAGGATGATTTTAACCGTCCCTTGGTAGGAAAGCTGCTCCTCGATGGCGGTCCGGAGGCGGCGCAGGAGTTCGGTCGCACCAAAGTCGTCCACCTTGCCGGGGTCGACGATGACCCGGAGTTCGCGGCCGGATTGGAAGGCGTAGGCTTCGCGGACGCCTTCGTACCCGAGGGCCAGCGCCTCGAGGTTCTTCACGCGCTGCACGTAGCTCTCCAAGGTCGACGAGCGGGCACCGGGGCGCGAACCGGAGGCCGCGTCCGCGATCATGACGAGCGGGGCGTAGAGGCTTTCTGCTTCGACTTCGCGGTGGTGGGCGGCGACCGCGTTGACCACGCGCGGGTCTTCGCCCAAGCGGCGGAGCAGTGCGGCGCCGATGAGGGCGTGGCTGCCGCCATCCTCGGCTTCCATGGCCTTGCCCAGGTCGTGCAGCAGGCCGGCGCGCTTGGCCGGAATCGGGTCGAGCCCCAGTTCGCCTGCCAGGACGGCGCAGAGCTGTGCCACCTCGATCGAATGCGCGAGCGTGTTCTGGTTCGACGACAGGCGGAAGTGGAGGCGGCCGAGCAGCTCCTCGACGCGGCCGTCCATGGGCGGCAGGCCGAGGTCGCGGACCGCGTCGCGGCCGAGGCGTTGGGCGTGGCGGACGACTTCGTCGGCGGCCTTGTGCACGAGGTCTTCGATGAGGCTCGGCGACACGTTGCCGTTCTTGATGATGCGGTCGAGGGCGATGCGGGCGATCTCGCGGCGGACCGGGTCGAAGCAGGAAACCAGCACCATGCCGGGCGTTTCGTCGATCATCAGCGTCGCGCCGGTGGCCTGTTCGAAGGTGCGGATGTTGCGGCCCTCGCGCCCGATGAGCCGGCCTTTCATGTCCTCGGACGGGATATCGACGGACACCGCCGTCGCGTCCTGCGTCGTCTGCGTCGTGAGGCGCTGCATGGCGGCGAGCAGGATGCGGCGGGCTTCGTCGTCGACGTCCTGTTCCGGGCGGTCGAGGACCTCATGGCGGAGGCGGCGGGCCTCGGCTTCATATTGCTTCTGCAGGTCGGCGAGCGCCTGGCGCTTGGCGTCTTCCGGCGTCAGGCCGGACAGGCGGAGCCGTTCGCGCGCGAGGAAATCCCGTTGGCGCAGGCTGTCGGCCTTGAGGTCTTCGGCGGCCTGGGCCTCGGCCTTGGCTTCCGCGAGCAGGCGGTGCGCCTCGCGTTGCTCGTCCTGTGCTTGGGCGTGGAGTTCGGCGGCTTCGACGGTCGCTTCGCGGCGGGCCAGCTCGATCTCGTTCTTCAGGCGGGCTTCCCGGAGCGCGCCCAAGGTCGATTCGCGCCATTTGGCGACCGCGTAGGCCACGATGGCGCCCGACGAGAAGGCCACTGCGGCAAGGATACTTTGGTCGGCGGCCTCGGCCATGGTTGCGGTGCGGGCGGGATGCCCACGGGCTGCTACCCTTGCGTTCAGCCCCTTGTCCGCAAGCCCTTTCGGGAGGTTCGCCTTGCACCTTGAGGTTTAGGCGGTTGTTTGGAGGGCATGTCGCTCCGCAACCACGATGAAGGCTCTACGGCCTCCCTCTGGTGGGACAAATTTGCCAATTTCTCGTGGCGGACGGACTGGACCCAGGTGGTCGTCATCGCCCTCTTGAGCACCTTGGGCGTCGTGGCGATCGATTCGGCGGGGAGCTACCGGCAGACCTCGTATGCCCGGTCGCAGGTCGTCTTTTTGGCGTTAGGGTGGATTGCATACTGGACCGTTTCTTCCCTCGATTACCGGCAACTGCGCATTCATGCGCGCCGCATCTACCTGATCGGGATCCTCCTGTTGCTCCCGGTGGCCGCCTGCGCGGTCCTCAAGCAAGACTTCGGCAGCTTCATCCGGAGCATCAACGGGGCGCGCCGCTGGATGGATTTCGGGGCTTTTTCGATCCAGCCTTCGGAGTTCGCTAAGGTTTCGGCCCTCGTTTTCATCGCGGCGTTGCTGGCGCGTCACCCCATCGGCTCCTTCCGTGCGACCTGGGTGACCGTGCTCAAGGTCGCCGGCGCCGCGCTGCTGCCCTTTGGCTTGATTTTTGTGCAACCTGACCTAGGGTCGGCACTCATCTACCTGCCGCTGTCATTCGCCCTCCTTTTCGTCGCCGGCCTGAGTTCCAGGTTCTTCATGGTGGCGGGGTTAGCGTCTCTCGTGTTGGCGGCCGTCGTGGCGGTGGATCTCGTCGAATACGCCGGCAAAGTGACGGAATATTCCAAGGCGAATCCCGAAGACCGCGATCCCGCCAAAGCCATCCGTGGTAAGCACGAAGCCACGGCTTGGTTCGTGTTGCTGAAGGACTACCAGCGCGAGCGACTCCTGTCCTTCGTCGCCCCCTCCGTCGTCGACCCCAAGGGCCTCGGCGCCACGTGGAACGTCCGTCAGGCCGTCATCGCCGTCGGTCGCGGCGGTCTGTCGGGGCAGGGCGTCGGCAAGGGCACGCAGGCCCGGTTCGGCTATCTCCCCGAGGCCGCGGCCCACAACGACTTCCTCTTTTCCGGCATGGCCGAAGAGATCGGCTTCGGCGGTGGCCTGCTGGTCATCTCCGGCTTTGCGTTGCTCTTCTGGCGCGTCGTCCGCACCGCGGCCCGCGCCGCCGACCGTTTTGGTTCCCTGTTGGCCCTCGGCGCTGCCGCCATCCTCGGCACGCACGTCGTCATCAACATCGGGATGAACATCGATTTAATGCCCGTCACGGGCGTTCCACTGCCTTTCCTCAGCTACGGGGGGTCTTTCGTGCTCAGCTGCTTCCTGCTCCTTGGACTAGTCCAGAGCGTCCATCGGCATTCCGCCGATGGCGGCGAACATGAAGGCTCTCCGGCAACCGGCCTTACCGCCTAACTCCGAGATGTCCGACCATAACGAACCCGAAGAACACCTAGAAGATTCCCCCGAAGAAGGCACGACGCCGACCGGCGGGGTGGATCAGCAGAAGCTCGCCGAAGAGGCGGCGCGACGCCGCAAGGAGCTCCCCTTGCTCCAGCGCATCGTCAAGCACTTCTCCAAGGACCGGAACACCTACCGCGAGCTCGTCATCAACGCCGAGACGCTCGAGAAGCGCGTGGCGCTCCTGACCAACGGCGTCCTCGACAAGTTCGAGATCGAGCACAAGGGCGAGAACCGCATGGTCGGCGCGATCTTCAAGGGCCGCGTGCAGAACCTCGAGTCCGGCCTCAAGGCCGCCTTCGTGGACATCGGCCAGCCGAAGAACGCCTTCCTCCACTACTGGGACATGCTCCCGGCCGCCAACGATTCGCAGGTCGAATTCATCCGCGACAACGAATCCGCCGAGCAGAAGCAGCGCAAGGCCCGCTACCAGGCCAAGGACATCCCGCAGCTCTTCCCCGCCGGCTCCGACATCGTCATCCAGGTCGTCAAGGACCAG
>JBEGRN010000046.1:0-10521 GCA_041180425.1 Verrucomicrobiota bacterium | reverse complement strand
CGTCGCATCGCCCGCCGGAGCCGACCGTAGCGTCACCGCGCAGGCGTCCCATTGCCCGAGGCGATACTGCAAGGCCGCCAAGCGCACGGCGTCCTCGCCGAAGTCCACCTTAGCCGCCCGCAAGGCGTTGAGCCAGGCGACGATGTCCGCATTCAGCACGGACGCTTCGCCCCCTAAACCGTTCTGGGCCAATTGACGGGCGGAGCACAGGTAAGCCGTCACCAATTTCCGGTGCAAGGGATCTTGGACCAAGGGAGCCATCTCGCCGGAGGCCAAGACAACGTGCAGGACCTGCTCGAGCGTCGCCTTGCCGGTAAAGCTGCACATACATCCGTAAGGCCCGGGCGGCGTCGACCTCCGGGTCTTCCGGGTCGTACGCGGACTCGTCAGACGTGCCGTAGAGATAGGTCTGCGCCAGCCAACCATCCGTCGCCAGGTCGAGGTGCGCGATGGCCGGGGCGCCTTCCGCGATGAGCTGCTTGACCTGTTGCAGGTCCCGACGGACCTCCTGCAGGTGCTCTGCGCCGCCGTCTTCATCGAGGTCGCCGCTCAACGCCATCTTCAGGCGCGCCTTCCGATACGCGGCCAAGGCCGAGAGGTTCCGGCGTTCGGTCGGCGGGAGATGGAGCAACGCATCGCACAGCGCGACCGCATCGGCGCGCTCCAACGTGAGCGAGCGAATGTAGAAGCGGAATTCTTCAGGGAGTTCGCGGAGGAGACGCGGGAGGCTCTCGGGCTGCACGACCTTGATCGGACGCAAGACGTCGGTGGCGCCCAGAGGGACCTGCCCGAGGTCCCTCTGGCCGGAAAGGAAACACCAAGCACCTCGCTTATCCCTATAGATCAAACCCTCCTCGCCATCCTTCAGCAATGAGAGGTGCAGGGCGGCCGAACGCACCAGCTCGGCGCGCCGCGGATGCCCGGCCCGGCCAAGTTCGCGGTCCAGCAGGGCGACGACCGTGCCAAGGACCTGTTCCGTCTGGGCGATGGGCAACGGCTTGGGCGGAGCCCCAAGGAGCATCGCCGACTTCCAAGGCGCTGGTTTCGCTCCACGGGCCGGTGCAGGCCCAGACCAAGGCGGCGCCCGCCATTACGACGAGCAAAGTTGTCAGAGAGCGCCAGCGTTGCACCCTTCCTTTCTAGCGACGGACCGGAGACGGGAAACCCTTTTATCGGGAAAGTTGTTCGCCGACGACTTCCGCGTGGAGCGTGTCCGCCGGCCGCGTCAACCGGAGCCAACCCAACACCCGCCGTTCACGCCG
The DNA here is from genome assembly GCA_041180425.1 of Verrucomicrobiota bacterium. Lineage (GTDB taxonomy): Bacteria > Verrucomicrobiota > Verrucomicrobiia > Opitutales > UBA953 > UBA953. Next base: position 9,259 of record JBEGRN010000046.1, on the reverse strand, counting down.
TTCACCCGGCGCCAAGAAGCCCGCGCGCGGGTCGACCGCAAAGCGCTGCAGGTCACCCGTCACCGGAGACGCCTCCCAACCGACGGCGGCATCGGCCCCGACCCACCCGGCCCCGGCCCAATGTACCTGCACCACCGGCAAGGCCAGCGGCTGCTCGGTCGGATTATAAACCTCGAGGTCCGTGAGCGCGCCCTGGGTGCGCAGTTCGACGCGGCACCGCGCCGCCAACGACTCTCCCCGCAAGACCTGCGCGAAGCCGGCCCGCGTCCAGTTCTGACGATCCCCTGGAAACGGCAGGCGGAACCAATCCACGCCCCGCACCCACGGGTACCGACCGGCCCGCAAGGCCGCCAAGACCGCGGCGACTTCCTGGTTCTCCGCCGGCAGGAGCTGGGTGAACGCGGTGCCTGTCGGCAGTTCGCGGGTTTCGGCGCGTACGCCGAGGAGGGTCCCGGAGCGCGCATAGCACGCCACATAGGCGTACGTCGGGAGGGCGACGCGGAACGGGCGACGGTAGTCCGCGGCCTGCGCAATCCAACGGAGGGCGTCGGCGGCAACGACGAGGCGGGCGGGTTCCTTCGCGTTCGGCCGTTGCGTCGCATGCACCTGCAACGTGAACCCATCGACCGCCGCGAAGAGTTCGGCGCAACCCGTCGCCGACAACCACGACGGCAACGCCGTGATGGTCACCTTTAGCCCAGGCTCGAGTTGCTTGAACTGCCGGAGCTGCTCCGCGTAGGCGGAGAGCAGGCGGACGGGGCAGTCGAAATCGACCTGTACCTGCGCGACCGGGAGCCCTGCGGCCCGCGCCGACGCGAGTCCTTGGCGCAACAAGGCATACCCTTCCTGCAAGTTCAGGCCTCGCGGCCCATTCAGCGCCGAACCGGTACCGATGCGTATCGCCAAGGAAACCGTGCGGCCCGTAGCCGCCAGCTGGGTCCAAGGCGGGTGCACCGGTCGCGGCGGATGCCCCAACCCACATTCACCGACCAACACGATGAGTTCGCCGACTTCGGCCGGCAGGTCGCCGGCCGCCAAAGAGGCGGCGGCCGCTGAATCCCAGCCCTGGCGCCAGACATAGGCGGCCTGCGATAACCCCTGAAAAGCAGGAGGCTCCTCCCGCCGGCACCCTGCGCAGACGCACAGGCAAGCCAACAGGAAGAGCCTCAGACGGCGCATCGGCCGGACTCAGCTAAACCACTTCGTGTCGATGCGGTCGACGGAGAAGAGCGCCAACAATGCCGCGTAGGTCGCGAACGCCAGCACCATGCCGCACATGAAGATCCAGAACAGGAGCTTATGGTCGTAGATGAGGTGCATGAACCAGAGGATGACCGCGAAGAACTTGATGGCGGACATCAGCGACAAGAGCGTGAGGATGACCGGCATCGGCACGGGGACGAAGATCAGGACGATCTCGGCACCGGTGATGGCGGCCAGCCAGAGGGCCAGCGTGATGAAGTGGTGGTAACGGCGGACTTCTTCGGCGAGGAAGTCAGGGTCGTGGGCGACGGCTTCGGACATGGCGTAAGTGGGTAGAAGGGATTACTTGGCGAGCGGCAGGCCGGTGCCCCAGAAGCCGCTCGGCCCGAGGTACTCGACGAGGTAGACGGCGGTGAAGATGACGATCCAGACGATGTCGACGAAGTGCCAGTAGAGGCCCGCGATTTCGACGTCCAGACCCGCCATATGGCCGGTCAGCTTGCCGGTGAAGCTGTAGAAGTAGAGCAGGATGAGCCAGAGCACGCCGATGGCGACGTGGGTACCGTGCGTGCCGGTGAGGACGTAGAACGTCGAACCGAGGACGCTGTTCTGGATGGTCAGGCCCTGGTGATAGAAGTGGGTGAACTCGTAGACCTGGCAGCCCAGGAAGATCAGGCCGAAGAAGATCACGCCCAGCACGTTGCGGCGGAAGGACTTCACCTGGCCTTTGTGCATCGCGGACACCGCGAGCGCCATCAGGAACGAGGACATCAGCAGGATGAACGTCGAGAAGGACGTCAGCTCGATGTTGAAGAGGTTCTTGACGAACTGCTGGTGGCCTTCGGCGTCGGTGAAGCCCGTCGGGTAGAGCTTGCGGTAGAGCAGGTGGGTCGAGATGAGCGTCCCGAAGAACATGCAGTCCGAAGCGAGGAACAACCACATGATGAGCTTCTTGTGGTCGATCCCCGTGGAGGTGGGAGCGTGCGCGTGGGTCGCGTCGGCGGCTTGAGACATGGTGCTAAAGGTTGGAAGTGGCGAAGGAAGGGGTCAGTGGGCCGAGGTGGCGGCGTTGGCCGGAGCGGCGGCGCCCAGCGGGTCGGCCGGGGTCTTGAGCATGTAGCCACCCGGGCCTTCGAGGGCCCAGAGCCAGATGCCGAGGAACATCACGCCGACGCCGGAGATGACGACCCAACCGGCATGAGGGACGCCCATGGACATGAGCGGCATGCCGAAGCCGATGATGAGGAAGCCGAAGCCGGCGAGGAGGGGGAACCAGGACTGGCTCGGCATGTGGACGCCGGCTTCGCCGCCGTCGTTTTCGTAGGCGAGCTTGTAGGCGCCATGCTTGTGCTCGAAGAACACGTCGCGGGCGGCGATGATCGGGCTGCGGGCGAAGTTGTACTCCGGCACCGGGGACGGCAGGGACCACTCGAGCGTGCGGCCGTTCCAAGGATCGTTGGAGCACTTGTTTCCCTTGAAGGCGGTGTAGACGAGGTTGGCGAAGGCGAGGAAGACGCCGAAGCCGAGGATGAAGGCGCCGATGGTGGCGACGTAGTTCCAGGTCTCCCAGCCGTTGCCGGCGTGGTAGGTGTGCGTACGGCGCGGCTGACCGGCGAGGCCGAGGTAGTGCATCGGGCCGAAGGCGAGGTTGAAGCCGAGGATGACCATGCCGGAAGCGAGGTAGGCGACGCCAGCGTTCGGCATGCGGCCGAAGATCTTCGGGAACCAGAAGTAGAGGCCGGCCATCAGGCCGAGGAGCACGCCGCCAAGGAGCACGTAGTGGAAGTGCGCGATGACGAAGTAGCTATCCTGCTGCTGGGCATCGGCCGGGGCGGCCGAGTGCATGACGCCGGAGAAGCCGCCGCACATGAACATCCAGATGAAGCCCAGCGCGAGGACCATCGGCGGGGTGAAGCGGATGCGGCCGCCCCAGATGGTGCCCAGCCAGTTGAAGATCTTCACGCCCGTCGGCACGGCGATGGCCATGGTGAGGAGCGAGAAGGCGGCGGTCGGGACCGGACCGAGGCCGGTGGTGAACATGTGGTGGCTCCAGACGGCGAAGCCGAGGAAGCCGATGACGGCGCCGGAGAAGACGATGATCGGGTAGCCGAAGAGGGACTTGCCGGTGAAGGTCGGCAGGATCTCGGAGACGATGCCCATCGCCGGGAGGACGAGGATGTACACTTCGGGGTGGCCGAAGATCCAGAAGAGGTGCTGCCACAGGACCGGCTGGCCGCCGGCGGAGGGGTTGAAGAAGTTCGCGCCGAACTGGCGGTCGAACATCAGCTCGATGAGGGCGACGGTGATCGCCGGGAAGGCGAGGATGATGAGGATCGAGGTGACGAGCGTCATCCAGGTGAAGACCGGCAGGCGCATCATGGTCATGCCCTTGGCGCGCATGTTCACGATGGTGCAGATGAAGTTGAAGGACGCGGCCAGCGAGGCGACGCCGAGGATCTGGATGCCGATGATCCAGAAGTCGGTGCCGACGCCGGTGAAGCGCGGGGCCTGCAGGGCGTCGTTGGCCTGGCCGAAGGTGCCGGAGAGCGGCGCGTAGCTGAACCAACCGTTGGCCGGGGCGAAGTCGGTGTAGACGAGGGCCTTGTGCCAGGCGAAGTTGTCGAACCAACCGGCGAGGTGGGCGAACTCGAAGAACCAGCTGCCGTTGAGCACCAGGGCGCCGGCCACGAAGGTCCAGAGCGAGAAGGCGTTCAGGCGGGGGAAGGCGACGTCGCGGGCGCCGATCTGCAGCGGCACGAGGAAGTTGAAGAACGCGGCGGAGAGCGGCATGACCCCGAGGAAGATCATCGTGGTGCCGTGCATCGTGAACAGCTGGTTGTACATGCGCGCCGTGACGAACGCGTTGTCCGGGCGGGCCAGCTGCGTGCGGATGGCGAGGGCCTCGACGCCGCCGACGAGGAAGAAGAACATCGCGAAGGCACCGTACATGATGCCGAGCTTCTTGTGGTCGACGGTGGTCAACCAGTCGAAGAGGCCGCGCGTGCGGTCGGGGCGGATCAGGCCGAGGTCGCTGCGCTCAGGCGCGAGCTCCATCTTGTCGGCGACAGGGGCGTGGTGCGAATCGTGGGACATCTGCGTAAAGGGTCGGAAGGGTTACTTCAGGGTGAGAAGATATTCGGCGAGGCAGTCGAGCTCTTCGGCGGTGAACTGCTGCTTGGAGACGTTGAGGCCGGCGACGTTGAACATCGCGTAGTAGTGCATGCGGTTGCCGGGCTTCACGTCCTTGGTGGGCGCGCCATTGGCGTCATGGGAGGTGCCGGAAGAGCCGATCCACTTGATGAGGTTCGCCTTGAGCGTGGCGCGGTCGACCGGGGTGGAGGCCTCGGTGTTCTTCTCTTTCTTCTCGAGGGCAACCTGCGCCTTGGGGTCGCGGTTGTCGAGCCAAGCGCCGGCCAGCGACTTGCGCGAAGCGACGTGGGTCAGGTCAGGGGCGAACATGCCGGCGCCGAAGTGGCCGGTGATGTTGTGGCACATCGCGCAGGTCTTGGCGGCGAAGAGCTCCTTGCCCTTGGCGGCCTTGCTGCCCGGGGCGGGCTCGGCGGCGGCGGCCTTCTGGGCCTTCACCCAAGCGTCGAAGACGGCGGGTTCCACGACTTCGCAGCGGAAGAGCATGTAAGCGTGCGAGTCGCCGCAGAATTCGGCGCACTGGCCGTAGTAGTGGCCGACTTCGTTGGCCTGGATCCACATCGAGTTCTTGCGGCCCGGCATGAGGTCGACCTTGCCGGCGATCTTCGGGATCCAGAAGGAGTGGATGACGTCTTCCGAGCGGAGGTTGATGCGCACGGCCTTGCCCTTCGGGATGACGAACTCGTTCGGGACGGTGTGCTTGGCGTCGCTGGTGAGGCCGAGCTGCGGGTACTCGAAGCGGAACCACCACTGCTTGCCGATGACGTCGATCTCCAGGACCTGCTCCTCGACGGCCTTGGCGTAGTTGTCCTTGCCGTCGGCGCCGACGCGCGGGTACCAGGCGGAAAGCTTGGAGGTCGGCACGGCTTCGGCGGGCACGTCATTGTCGTACCAGATCGCGCTGAGCGTGGGGATGGCGATGAAGACGAGGGCGCCGATCGAGGCGGTGATCAGGCCGATTTCGATGAGCGGGTTGCCGTGGCCTTCTTCGACGATCGGCTTGGGGTCGTCGGTCGGGCGGGCGCGGAAGCGGATGACGGCGTAGACGAGCAAGCCGCCGACCAGGGCGAAGAGGACGACGACGAGGTAAACCGTGTCCATGAAAACATCATACTGCATCTGGGCGACCGGGCCCTTGGGATCCAAGGTCGACTGGCGCACCGTGAGGTCTTCCTTGGAGCAACCGCTCAGCAGGAAAAGGCAGAGAGGGGCGACGAAAAGGGCGACCCGGGTGAAAAGACGAGAAAACATGGGTGAAGCGTGAAGTGCGAACTGCTCGGAAAGTCGTAAAAAAATCGTTATTTGCAAGCCCCGCCCACAGGGAACGCCACAAACTTGCCCGACATCATTCATTTAAGAATGGGTTGTTTCTTAAGTTATTAACATTGAACTACTTAAGTATCACAAGGGCCTATGACTGCCTCTAATGCTCAGAAAGGCGAGGGCTTCTACCCCTATAGAGGCTTGGAGGTTGCACCTAAACGGGCTCCGCTTACCCCCTCCCCTATGTCTTGGCGCAGTCCTCATGGCACCCCCCTCCCCTCCTGGCGCGAGCGGACCTTGGTGATGGGCATCCTTAACCTCACCCCTGACTCCTTTTCAGACGGTGGGAGCTTGGCCACCCCGGAAGACGCCCTCCGCCAAGCCGAAGCCTTGCTCGCCGCCGGTGCCGACGTCCTCGACCTCGGGGCCGAATCCACTCGCCCCGGCAGCCAACCTCTCGAGGCCAGCGCCGAGCTGACGCGATTGCTGCCGACGCTACGCCTCCTCCGCCAGCGACTCCCCCGCACGCCGCTGTCGATTGACACCTATAAAGCGGAGGTCGCCGCGGCCGCCCTCGCCGAGGGCGCTGACTTGATCAACGACGTGGAAGGAGGTCGCCACCACCTCCAGGGAGAGGTGTCCCCGATGGCCCAAGTCTGCGCGCGCGCGGATTGCCCGCTCATCCTGATGCATCGCCGAAAAGAGGCAGATTATAAGGAGTTTTGGCCCGATTTTCTGCGCGACCTGCAAGGCTCCCTGCACCTGGCCAGTCTCGCCGGGCTCCGCCCAGAACAGCTCTGGACCGACCCCGGTTTCGGCTTCGGGAAAACGCCGGCCCAAAACCTGATGCTCGTGCGTAACCTCTCCCAACTGGTCGCGTTGGGGTACCCCGTACTGCTCGGCACCAGCCGCAAATCCACCCTCGGCTTGGTCTTGGACGAGCCCGACCCGCTGCGGCGCGAAGCGGCCCACCATGCGACCGTCACTTGGGGCATCGCCCAAGGGTGCGCGATGATCCGGGCCCACGACGTCGCCGCCCTGCGCGGGGTCGTCCGCACGGCCGACGCGTTGCGCCGCAGCCCAAACGGCGGCCCTGGCTGATCGCCCCGGGGAGCCAGCAATCGGACTTGAACCGATGACCTGCCGCTTACAAGGCGGCTGCTCTACCAACTGAGCTATGCTGGCGGGTCCCTTGGGCCTGTGAGTCTTTTCGGGCGGCCGACCCTGTCAACCTTGGGCCGAAGGTCGTTTTAGGGGTTGAACCCTGTATGATTTTCAACGGAAAATCGGCCTCCTATCCCCGCACCATGCGTCTCTCCGTCTCCCTCCTCGTTCTTTGCGCCGGCATCACTGGTTGCACGACCTCCGTTGACCCCGCGCTCGTTGACACGATCTCGGTCACGTCCAACCCGCCGAGCGCAGCCGTTCGCCTGAACGGCGTGGCCGTCGGCCGCACGCCGACGACCGTGACGCTGGAACGCAATTCCAACTACGAGCTCGCCGTGGGCAAGGGTGGCTTCTCGCCTGAGGTGACCTACCTAAAGCCGGCCCTCCGCACGAACGACAAGGGCTCCCTCGATTTCGGCTTCCCTTCCAAGATCAACATCACCTTGACCAAGCTGCCGGCCGCCGGCGAAGTTTCCGTCCCTGAAGGCGACGAAGCCGAGTTCAAGGGTCTCGTGAAGAAGGCGAACGGCGAAGCCCTCGAAGCTTCCGGTTCCCTCAAGAGCGACATCGCCGCCGTGGTCGAAGCCTCCCAGAAGGTGAAGGCCGCCCTCGCCCAGCGCGAAGTCGCCTCCAAGGCCAAGCTCGACGCCATCAGCAAGGCCCTCGACGAAGCCCGCTCTTCCGCCGCTAAGGGCACGGATGCCGCCGCCGAAGCCAAGATCACCGAAGCCGAAGCCAACCTGAAGGCCGCCCTCGCCGAACGCGATTCCGGCGCCGCCGCCCAGGCCTCCGTGACGCTCGCCAAACTCGAACAGCGCCGCGCCGCCCTTGAAGCCAAGGCCGAGACCGCCACCGCCAACGAACTCGCCCAGCAGGTAGCCGCCGCCAAGGCCGAAGTCGCCGCCGCTTTCGCCGCCTCCGACGCCAAGGTCGCCAAGGCCCAGGCCGAACTCGCCGCCGCCCGCAGCAACATCGGCAACGGCAAGACCGCCGCCGAACGCGTGACCGAACTGGAAGCCCAGTTCAACGCCGAGAAGGCCTCCCTCTCCGCCGCCCAGCAGAACTCCCAAGACGTGCTCAAGGCCCTCACCAGCCGCAACGAAGAGCTGACCAAGCTCGCCACCGGTGGCGTTGAATCCGCCAAGGCCGAAGCCGCGAAGCAGCTGGCCTCCATCCAGCAGGCCCTCGAAGAACAGAAGGCCGCCGTCGGCAAGGCCACCCAGGAACGCGACGACGTGAAGGCCGCCAACGACAAGGCCGCCGCGGCCGCGAAGGCCGCCGCCGACAAGGCGCTCGCCGAAGCCAAGGCCGCCGCCGACAAGGCCCTCGCCGAAGCCAACGCCAACGCGGACAAGGCCCTCGCCGCCGCCAAGGATGAAGCCGAGAAGAAGGCCGCCGAACTCTCCAAGCAGCTCGAACAGGCCAAGGCCGACAGCAAGGCGGAAGCCGCGGCCGCCGCCGAGAAGGCCCTCGCCGAAGCCAACGCCAAGCTGAAGGAAGCGAACGACAAGCTCGCCGCCACCGAGAAGGCCCTCGCCGACTCCAAGGCCAGCGCCGAGAAGAGCCTCGCCGACCTCCAAGCCGACGTCGCCAAGCAGCTCGCCGCCGCCAAGGCCGACGCCGACAAGGCGACCGCCGAAGCCAAGGACGCCGCGGACAAGGCCCTCGCCGCCGTCAAGGAAACCGCCGCCGCCGAGAAGGCCGCCGACAAGGCCGCGACCGAAAAGGCCCTCGCCGACGCCCGCGCCGACGCCGAAGCCAAGCTGGCCGAAGCGACCAAGGGCGCCAAGGAAGCGATCGCCGAATCCAAGCGCCGCGTCTACGCCGAGCGCAACAGCCGCGTCGCCCTCCTCGAACTGCGCGCCCGCACCAAGGCCATCACCGAAGAAGAGTACAAGGCTCAGCTCGCCGAACTCCGCAAGGAATTCGCGCAGTAAGACCCTAAGGTTCTTTCCTTCCGAAAGCCCGGCCTCGCGCCGGGCTTTTTTGTTGGAAGAGCCGCCAAACCTCGGCACCTTCACGTCATGTCGGAAACGCTCGCCCGCACGCCTCTCTACGACCTCCACGCCGAACTCGGCGCCCGCCTGGTGCCCTTCGCGGGCTGGGAGATGCCCGTGCAGTACACCGGCATCATCGAAGAACACATGGCCGTCCGCAAGGCGGCCGGGCTCTTCGACGTCTCGCACATGGGCGAAGCGCGCATCCGCGGCCGCGACGCCGCCGCGTTCCTCGACCGCATCATGACCAATGAGCTGTCGACGCTGAAGCCCGGCGCCGCCCGCTACACGCTGATGTGCCAGCCCGACGGCGGCTGCGTCGACGACCTCATCGTCTACCGCTTCTCCGAGACGGAATTCCTCATCTGCCTCAACGCCTCCAACGCGCAGAAGGACATCGCCTGGATGCGTTCGCTCATCGGCACCGCCAAGGTCGAGGTCCTCGACGAATGCGCCGCCTGGGCCCAGCTCGCCATCCAAGG
>JBEGRN010000045.1:0-11475 GCA_041180425.1 Verrucomicrobiota bacterium | reverse complement strand
GCGCGAGGATGTTTCCTGCGCCGATGTAGAGATCGTTGTTGATGTCTACGATTGACGAAAACGTGCTCGTCCCCGTCCCGCTGACGGTGAGGTTGCCGCCAAACGTCCACCCCGTCGCCGTTTTGGAAGAGGTCGGCACATTCCACGTCACCCCAGACGCAGGCAGCGTGATGGTCGCGGAGTTGCCCGACGTGTCGTACCAGCTCGTGCCGCCACCGGCCTGACCAGCGTCGGGGGCGAGGAGGAGGCCCGCAGCGTAATAAGCATAATCGTCAACGCTAAGGGAACAGGATGACGAAGTAGATGCCTCAACCCCAACGTACGATGTTCCAGTAGCAGAAGGCGCTACAAGCTCTTCAGTGTAAGTTCCATTGGCAGTCCTAGCAGTTCCACGAACGCGGCTGCTTCCAATCTGAATCCAAGGCTTAACCTCTCCTGAAACATAGGATGCAACCGTAAAGGTAATGCGATAACGAGAAAGAGGATTTAAGGCGGTTGCTGTACGAAAAAGGGCTCCTGCGCTTGATCCTGAAAGGACCGCAGCGCCTCCGGTAATACTCCATCCAGATTCCGCTACCCACCCAGTTGAAGTGCTGAAATCGGTAGAGTAGACAGCAGTATTGCTCGCCGTGTTGTAATCCGCCCCCGCCGGTGCCCCCGCCTCGTACAGCGCGACCACCTCGGAGGAGGAGAGGGCGCGGTTGTAGACATTAACCGCAAGAAAACCTGATGCAACTTGAGTAGTTAATCCATCGGTGCAGCCAATAAGTGTTGACGCCACCGTAGCATTACCAGCGTAACTCTGGCCAGCTTCCTCAACGCCGTTGAATCCAAAGTAAACAAAGCCTGACGAGCGACGGCAGGTCACCAGCGTCATCTTTCCAGTAGGAACCGTTCCGGTACTATCTCCAGTATTGGAGACGCCCTGAACGCCAGTAAACAACGTGCCGCCAGAACGGATGGACAGACGCCACGAATTTGTGCCGCCTCCAAGGATGTTCCAATCAAGCGAGTCGTCGCGACGAATCCACGCTGCGATGGTAAAATCACCCGTGCCAAATGCGGGAAGGTTGGCAACTGACACGCCACTCGTCCCCGCACGCGCCGCGATGGACGAGCGAGCATTCGGTCCACCGACTCCGAACGTCAGGTTGGAGACAGAGAAGTTGTTGAGCGAATCAGTCCACGACGCATTCGTGCCGTCGGTCGTGAGCAGCTCGCCAGAGTTCCCAGTCTGCGACGGCAGCGTGCCGCTTGGGCCAGCGCCCCAGGTGCCGTCGGCGCGCAGGATGTTCTGCGCGGAGACGTCGGCTGCGGACGGCGCCGGGACGACGCCACGATAGCCGGATCCGAAGACCGGCGGCATGTTGCCGAGTACGTTGCTCATGATGGCTTAGTCGGTGAACTGCGAGGCGTGGACCGCGGCGTCGGTGCCGCCCTGGCGGATGAACTTGGCCGCGGCGGCGGCCTGGCGGGACCAGATGACGTTTGAGCCTGCGTACAGGCGGTGACCATTGGTCGCGCTCGGAGAAGAGCCGTCGAAGGTCACCATCACGTCGGCGTCCTGCACGTCGATGACTATATACTGCGTGGTGATGTCCCAGGTCGTGGCGAACTGTACAATGGCCGAGGAAACGGTCAGCCGCTCGTCGGCCTTGGTGCCGTTCGGCTTCGGGTAAAAGTTGACTGCTTTGGTGAGGTGCATGGCTAGTATGTAAACACGGATGCGCGGCGGACCTGGCCCTGCTCGCGGATGACCTTGTCGACCTCGCGCTCCAGCGCGGCGGTCGCGTCGTTCTCGACGACCAGGGCCTGGTCAAACTGGCTTTCCGAACGGAGGTAGTCGGCCAAACAGGCGCGGATTAGGAAGTCTCCGGTGAAGTACGGGATCTCGACCTTCGACCAGCTGGACGAAGTAGTCTTCGGCGACTGGCCGGCTGTAGTGTCGACGATGCAGTTGTAGAAATTGCCAGCGGGCGCCTTCGTGCTGCTTGGAGCCTTCACCTTGTACTCCAGGTACACCGGCGTGGTGTCCTGCATCAGGTTCGCGTAGTCGGTCGTGGCGCTGGAATAGAGGAAGTACTTGAGCGACCGAGCGCGGGTCGTGAGACGCGGGTCCTGGTCGTAGATGTCGAGCAGCTCGCCGCAATCGGACGGGAGGGCCACGGTGCGGACTCCGTTGCCGTCGACCGACACCGTCTGGGGCGACGACACGCGGATCAGGTCCGGCCAGTAGTCGTTCTTCCAAATGTGCTCGATCCGGTTGCTCGCGAAGTCGCGAAACGTGTTGAAATTGATCGACGTGATCGCCGAACGATCCAGCCCCGCCAGCTGCATCCAGCGGTACATGAGGGTGCTGTAGTCGATGGTGCGCATCAGGCTGCGGCGGCGGGCCGGCCGAAGCGGTCAAGGATGGCCATCGAGCCGTCTGTCGTGCTCTTGCCGTATCCGACCAACATCTTCGTCTTGCCGCCCTTTACCTCGAGTTCGTTGTCCTTCAGAAAATCGCGGATGAAAGTCTCGTCATGCCAGCACTGATACCCGAGGCGCTGGCCCCAGTAGTGGAAGGATGACGCAGGAATGCGGGCGCGTAGACGGCCAAGCCCGTCCACGCCCCGGTGATAGTTCGTCGCCAGTGCTGAAGCCTTCTTGGCCTCGATCCGGCCCAGCACCATTTCACGATGCCACCCCCGCCGAAACTCATCGAGCAACGGCTTGTAGAGATCAGCGGGGATGGCCTCGATCATCGGTTAGCTCGAGAAGTCGAACTTGCCGAACGCGAGCGGGTTCTTCACGACGAGGCCGGCGACCGCCTCGATGAGGCGAGCGGGACCGCCGCCGTAGTTGGGCAGCTCGGTGACCTGCGGCAGGCTGGAGTAACGGATCTCGCAGAGATCCATCGGAATCACGTAGCCCTTGTAAGCCGCCGGCATGAAGGCGTCGGGGTGCAGGCGGAGGCGGCCGAAGTCGCCCTCGAACACATCGACGCTCGAGAGGAACGTCGAGGAGTCGGCCTCACGGTTGAACGTGCGGATCGACGCGCTGGTGTTGGTGTTCGCGTTCTGCGAGGTCGTGAACAGCAGGTTGGTGAAGCTGCGCTTCAGCGTGCTGCCGACGATGGCATCGTAGTCGCGGAACGTGCCGGTCTGGCCCCAGATCGAGGTCAGGAGATCCTGCACGTTGGCCTCGGTCAGCGTGGAGGCAGCGGCGCTGCCACCAACGATGGAACCGGAGGGCGTGCGGAACGCGGAGGGAACCGCCGGGGTCGTGCCGCCGGTCGTGCTGATCCAGGTCCCGAGGGCCTTGGTCAGGTACGGCACGGTGCCATTGTCCGCCTGGCCGTCGTTGGCCGAGAGGAAGGTGGCCTCCATGTCACGCTTCATGAGCGTGATGCCCTTCGCGACCATGCCGGCGAGTTCGTCCTTGAGGCCGGCGACGATGGAGACGTCGACCGACAGCGGCGAAACGCGCACCGGGCGGCGGAACACCTGGATGTAGTTGGCCAGGAGGGCGCGGCCCGAATTGAGATTCTGGTAGTCCGACGAAGTGACGTCGGTGCCGTCGACCGTGCCGGTGGTGGCGGTCGCCGGGAAGTTGTCGGCCTGCCACTGCAGGTACGTGTTGCCGGGCTTGGAGCCCTTGGGCGCCATCGAGACGAAGGGGGTGTCCTTCGCATCGACCAGCGAGATGTAGTCCGCGAGATCTTCGCGCTTACCGACCTGATTGCGCTCGTAGAGTTGAGCCATTGTAGTAGTTCCTTGGTTACAGGAACTGACTCAGCACGACATCCTTGAGGGAGTCCGAGTTGGGCGCCTTGCGGAAGCGGTTGACCGCTTCCTTCGTGTTGCGCTCCTGCGGGGTGACCGTCGGAGGCGCAATGGCAGGCCGGGAGGGCTGCGCGGGAGCCTTCTTGACCGCGGGTTTGGCCGCGACCTGACCGGATTTCTGCTTGGCGTACTCGGACTCGCGAGACTGCGCGCCGCGGAGGTAATCGCCCACGACCATCTTGTAGTCGGGGAATTTCCGCAGCTCGGGGAAGGCCTTCAGCATGTTCTGCGCGGCCTGGTACTCCCTCGAGGTTTTGTCCTTCCACCAGCTGTAGGTGGCCTCGGCCTGCGGGTCGATCTGCGCCCTCGCTTGCACGTACTGGAGCTGCCGCGGCAGGTGTTCCTCGAGAGCGTCGATGGCATTCAGCTTGATGCGGCGAATGTCCTCGGCGCTGTACTCGGTTTCCGTGCCGTTGGCGTCGCGAACGGTGGTGCCGTCGGCGTTCTCCTCCGCCCACCGGCGGACCTTGCGGGCCTCCGAGATGGCGGAATCGACGTCCGCCTGCGTCTGGAGGTGCAGGTACGGATTGTCGGGCGTGGGGCGGATGGGGGCCTCGTCGACCGCCGGCTTGGCGTCGAGCTTCTGCTTCAGCGCGTTGATCTCGGCTTCCAGCTGCGCGGCTTTGGCCTCTGCGGCCTTCCGTGCGGCAGTGAGCTTGTCGATGCGCTTCTGCGCCCCCTTGGGCAGACCTTCCTCGGCGGCGGGTTCCTCGGCCTTGGCCTCTGGCGCCTCGGCTTCCGAAGTCTCCTCGTCGGATGTCTGTTGAGTCAGTTCCTGAGAAAGATCGTTGGTGTCTTCGTCGGCCTCGGCTTTTGCCGTGGCTTCCTCGGACGTTTCTTCCACCGGCTTTTCCTCGGCTTGCGCCGGGGCAGGCTTGGCGGGTTCCTCTCCTGGCTCGTTCAGGAAACTCTTCCGAAGCAAAGCACTGAGCTTCGCCTCATCGAGTGCGCCGAGCTTTTCTCCCACGGAGGTTGTCAGAGGCTTTTCCGCTTCCGTTCCGTTGGCCGGAGCGGCCTCAACTGCGTTGTCTGTCGGCATGGTGTTTTGCGACCGCCAAGAGGTCGTGACAGCGTTGCTCAAAGGCGCAGCGCAGAAGGCCCGTGCGCGTAGGTTGCGGCACGGGCTGTCGCGAGACTAGGGGGTCGGGAAGGTCGGGTAAGGTCTACCCACCTTTTGCTGCGATCATCCCGCAGATCCGCGGCGGCGCAGGGCTTCCTCGCGCAGCTGGTGCAGCGAGATCAGGAAGTCGTTCATGGCCTCCGCCCGGCCGGAGGCGTGGACGCGATGCTCGCCCAGCGTCTCGCGGCTGATGGCCGTCTCGACCTCGTCTTGGATGCACTCATGACAGTGGGCCATGAGTGCGTCCCAGAGCTTGTTATGGCCATCGAAGCCAAAGGCCTCAAGCAGGTCGGGCTTAATCATGCGGCGGCGTTCTGCTGCATGGGCTCAACCCCGATCCGGCCGACCTGCTTGTTCTTCTGCTGGGTGGCCGAGAACTGCAGGTTCTGGACGTACTTCTGCAGCAGCTGCTGGAAGTTCTGATCCTGCTGGGCCGCGGCCTGGGCCTTCGGGTTGGACTGCATGACCTGCTGCACGTAGCCGAGCTTGGTCTGCGCGGAGGGGTCGTTTTCGACGTACAGCGCCTCGTTGCCGAGCATCATCATGCCGATGTCCGACTGCACCTGCTTGAACATCTGTTGCGAGGCGCCGGCCTGGTCGACCACCATGTCGCGGGCGGCATCGGGCGAGATGGCCGCGGTGATCGCTTGGATGAGTTTGTTGCGGTCGATTACTCCGCCGGCGTCGAGCGGGATGACGAACTGCGAGATGGCCTGCAGCTTCTTCAGGACGTAGTCGTCGTTCATCTCGCGAACGTCGAACTTCAGGACGAAGTCGAACTGGCCGGCGATCTCCGAGATGTTGCGCGGCAGCGAGCCGCCGGTGATGCGCATGATCTCCTCCTCGGGCAGGTACTGCAGGCAGAGCTGGAAGGTCTGGCTGAAGATGCGCGACCAGGTGCCGAACCAGTTGTTGACCTCCTTCTGCATGATCGACGCGGCCTTCGCCGGCGGCACCGAGGCGTGCTGCAGGCCAAAGTAATTGGCGTGCCTCGTCTCGACCTGCTGGATGACGACCATCGCCTCCTGGATGTTGGAGCGCGGCGGATCCATGAACTGGTAGTCGTCGGACTGCGTGACCGGCAGCTGCACCGCGGGTCCGATCTTGTTCACCATGCCGATCCGCTTCTTCACCTTGATCGGCGGTAGCGTGGAGAACGCCGTGCGGTCGCGGATGGAATCGTGCTGCGCCTTGATCTCGTCCTGGTCCGTCATGGCCAGCTCGGGAATGCCGCGGGACTCGCAGATCGCCCGGCGCACGCGCTCGCGGCGGTACTCGACAAACGGATACTCGCCGTGCGCGTAGTCCAGCAGCTCGTACTTGCCGTAGAGCGAGTCGTCGAGCTGCGGGCAGATGACGGCGTAGTAGATGGCCGGCGCGCCCTTCGGCGACAGCGACCTCGAGTAGCAGTGGACGATCTCGATCAGGTGGTCGTTGCGCACCGTGCCGCTTACGTTGAGCGACGTCGTCACCAGGTTCGGGTTGTTGTACCAGCTCTGCCGTCCCTGCGTGACCGCGGCCTTCTCCACGAACTCCGCGTCCCATCCGGCGTTCGTCACCATCGCCCGCAGCTCGACTTCGGTGAAGTACTCGCGGCGGAAGATGCAGCGCGCACGCTGCAGGTCGATGGTCTCGGGCGGGAAGCTCACCTCGTCGAACGGCTTCAGCGCCGTAATCATCGGCAGGTTCCGCTGCACGTACTCCTCCTCGTACTCGCCGCGGCCCTCCTCGCGCAGTCCCTTCACGAATGCGCGGGCGTCACGGATCGTCATGTCGGGGAGCAGCGTCGTCACGATGTCGGCCGCCTGCTGCTCGGATTCGGGATTCGCGATCAGCGAAGGCAGTTCCGCCAGCACCGAGCCGGGGTTGTTCTGCGCGGCCTGCTGCGCGAGCGAGATCACTTCCTGCGCGCTGATCGACTGGGTGCGCGTCGCGACCTTCTGCTCCCAGCAGACGTGGGCCACCCCCCAGCCGTACTGTTGACCGTACTGCGCGAGCAGCTCGGCCTCGCGCTGCAGGTCGGCCTTCAGCTTGTTCTCGCGGATCCAGGTCATGAGGTCGGTCGCGGTCGAGGCCGCCGCCGCATCCCCGACGTCGACGCCGGACACCTTCAGCGAGCCGCGCTCGAAGGCGGTCGTCAGCGTGGCCACGATCTCGTTGATGGTTGAATCAACCAGGCGCACGCGCACGTCCGAGGCTCCCTCGAACGGGAACACCTGCTCGCCGTCCGGCCGCTCTGACGACCACTTCTTGCCGTCGTCGGTCTGGCCCGACCATTTGCAGTACCGCACCGCGTCGTTGTTGTCGACGCGGGTGACGTTGTTGCCCGTGTAGAGGCTGCGCTTGAACTCGAAGTTCAGGTAGTTGACGTCCGGCTTGTCGCCGGCCTCGACCAGTTGGTCGGCCGTGGGGTTGCCGGGGATGGATTTGTAGCTGTAGCTCATGTTGGTTTGGTGGTGTTGAAGGTGACGCCGATGTGCTCGAGCACCTCGTCGCGGTAGAAGCGGTGCAGGCCGCCGAGCGTGCGGTACGTGCGCAGCCGGTTCTCATGCCGGAGCCGGTCGAAGTACTTTTCGTCCAGCCCGGTCAGGTCGCTGGCCTGCTTGCGCGTGATGAGGAGAGGGTAGTCCGAGGCTTTCATCAGTAAGAGCCGCCGCCCACCGCGGCGAAGCTGCGCGAGTTGTGGTGCTGCGGGTCCATGACGGCCAGGTAGCGCAGGCAGTCTATCGGGTCCTTGGTCGCGCCCTTGTCCCCGTCCGCGCCCGTCCACTCCTTCAGCGAATAAATCAGGTTCTGGCAGTCGCGTGAGACGAACACCTTCGGCTCGTTCTCCGGCCCACGCGGCTCGTTCGGATTCCAGGCGAGCCAGTCGTTGATGATGCCGATGCCCTCGTCGATCCCGCGGCCCGCCGCAGGCTCGAAGTGCATGCCTGGGTCGCCGGCCTCCGAGTCGTTGTCCGTGGCCAACAGCTCCACCAGCGAGGTCCCTCCGTCCTGGCTCGCCGCCTTCGTGCCGCCGGCCCGCGGGTCGATGTAGCGGGCGAACATCACCTCCTTGCCCTCCAGCTCGCGGATCAGCTCGCGGTAGCCCGAGATGCCGCGCCCGGCGCCGTTCCTCTGCCCGATGCCGATCTTGCCGTCCGCCTTGTCGCCCGGTAGCGCCCACTCGCCGACCGACATGTCCGGCCACTCGCGGTAGATCCACCGCTTGCCGTTCTCGTCCACCCGCAGCCACAGCATGAACCAGTTCCTCGAGCCGGCCGGATCCACCACCATGTAGTTGGTCCCCTTGTCCGGCACCCTCTCCGGCGGCACGACGTTCGCGTCCGAGAACAGCGGGAACTGGCTGCCCTGGAGCGCGTCCGCCCAGCCGTAGGCGCGAATCTTGATCTCGTAGGCTCCGCGGCCGGCCAAAGCCGCCTTCATGTTGTTCCAGTCGCTGTACGGGTTCAGCGCCGAGTGGAACCAGATGATCGCCCCGCGCTTCTGCCCGTGGCAGAGCGCAGTGTACGGCATCGTGCCCTTCGGAAGGCCCGGCACGTTCACCGTGTCGGCCAACAGCTCGCTCTTCAGCGCCAGCTGGAACCTGCAGCCGGCGATGAACTCCTTCACCGCGGGCGTGAACCCGGTCACCGGCGTGAAAGTCAGCAGGAATAAACCGTTACGGGTCACCAGGCGGTAGCGCAGCGTCTCGATCCAGTCCAGAGGCACCAGCTCGTCGCACCAGATCATGTCCAGCTCGCCGCCCTCAATGACCTTCCGGTCCTGGCTGTAGTTCAGGAAAAAGCACTGGCTGCCGTTCGGCAGCACGAACGTCTTGTCCGAGAACCCGTTCTTCTGCGTGTACGCCACGTTCGTGATCTTCGTCTTCCGCAGCCTCTGCCACTCGGGCGGCAGGTACTTGAAGATCACGTTCTGCTGCATCTGAATCGACGACATCTCGGTCGTGTGCAGGCACCACACCCGCGCCGCCTTGTTGGCCACCAGCAGGTTCACCACCCTCTTCGCCGCGTACTCCGTCTTGCCTGCGCGGTTGCCGCCGTTGATGAGCAGCTCCCGCTGCTTCAGCAGCAGCTTGTCCGCCTCCTTCCAGTGCTTCGGCTCGTAGCCGTTGCGGTACGGGTCGCGCTGCTCGCGGATGATCGCCTCCTCGCGCAGCCGCATCCAGTGCGTCACGTAGTCGATCCCCTTCTCCGCGATCAGCGCACGCAGGTCATCCTCGCTCGGCGCCGTCATCACCGGATGAGGCGTCGGTTTGAACCCGGCCGCGGCCTGCGCCGGCTCCGCCTGCAGCACCGCGCTCACTCGTCGTCGCCCTCCGGCGCACTCGAGGCCGCCATGAACAACAGTGCGCCCGTCACCACCAGCGCCACCGCCGTGAACCGCATCGCCCACAGGTCCCAGGCCACGCCCCCGCTCACGATCAGGCTCACGCCCACCGCCGCCACCATCACCCGAGCCTTGCCCTCGTCGTCGGTCATGGCGTCACCACTTGCCGGGGAACCGCGGCTGCCTCGCCGCCAGCACGATGTTGCCGTACTTGCGCACCGGGATCACCATCCGCGGGTGAAAGTTCGTCGCATCCTTCACCCGGCAGATCACCTGCCTGCCCTCGAACTCCACCAGGATCGCCTTCCGGTTCGCGAACACGTTGCTCACCACCAAGGCCTCGTCCGCCGTCCACCAGCCCGGCCGGCCATGCTCCAGGATCAGCCCGTTCTGCGGACCCCGCGGGATCTGGTCGTCAGGGATCCGATGGCCCACCGCCGCCGCTTGGCCCGCTTCCGGCGCTTTCGGAGCCTCCGGCACCCCCACCGCCAGGCCCAGCGCGTCCAGGCCCTTCTGCGTCCACCAGATCGCCTTTGGCCGGCCCTCCTTCAGCCAGTGCTCGCCCTCCACCAACTGCCGGCGCTTCACCGCCAGGTCGGCACGGCTCAGTCCGAACTTCGGGGCCAACTCAAGCTCGCGGATCATGGGCATTTTGGGAAAAATTTTGGGGAGATGAAACCCGTCGCGTCGCCGGCGCGCCGGCGGCCGGGCCACCCCCCCCGCCCCCCTGGCTGGCGGCGCCTCGGTCGGCCGAAAACCTCCGAAAACCGAGGTAAGTCGCTGGCCGACAGCGAGTTATGGAGCTACTTAACATAATGACTATTGTCCGACGGTGACCTCGCAACTCGCTGATGACGTGGCAGTTACGTTAATGACGTCACTTTCGGGCCGCTGCGTCAGTCTCAATAAGGCGTCCCTGACGGCGTCGGGGTCGACCTTCAGGCGGTGCTCGACGACGGAAACTGCCGGTTCGCCGGCCAAAACCTGCGACTTGTCGAGCAGTATCCCCAGCGCCACGGATAACCCCGGTATCTGCCCTGGCTTGATTTCCTGCTGCTCGAGCTGGGTGAGGCCGCGTTCGATGGTGGCGGCGGTCTTGTTGGCCAGGGCGTGGATGGTGCCGAGCATCTGGCGCTTGAACAGCTCGGGTTCGCGTTCAAGGAGCTGGTCGCGGATGACGGTTACGGTGCTGGTGCCGGCGGAGGTCTCGATGGCTGTGCGGACGATGCCCTGGCCCTTGCGGAGGCAGTCCTCGATGGCCTTGCGCTTCTCCGGCGCGATGTTCTCGGCGGTGCGGGCGATCATGTCCTTCCCGCGGGCCAGGCGCTCGGGGATGGTCTGCAGAGCGAGCGCGTCAGGTTCTGCGCTGATCTCCTCGGTTTGGCTCGGTCCACCCATGTCCCTTTTTTACCGAGCGAAAAGTTTTGAGTCTAGTGGGCCACGGTGGCGCCGAGGTGTTTCGGTGGAGTTTGCCGGGAGCAGCGGGCCATCCCGTCGATTTTTTCGTGCTTTGCGGTCGTTCCGGCTGTTTTCCATCAGATCTGGGCGCAGATGCCGCCCGAAGGGGCGGCAGTCTTCTGCGCCCTCAGTATTCTTTAGAATACCAGGGGACACCCCTTAGGGGCCTAAAAGTATCCTATCGGTATCCTATCGGTATCCTCTAAAGGCCGAGGTGGTCGCAGACCTGATTGTGGGCCTGTTTGATGCGCTCGAGCAGATCCTCGAGGCGCGAGACCTTGGCCTGCAGTGCGGCCACTTCTGCCGCCATCCTGCCGCGAAATTGGGCCTCCGACTCGTCAGGGGTATGCTCGACCCCCATCCAGAGCCTGCCGGCCTTCTGGAAGCGCAGGTGGCCCCTTCGGCGCAGGTAGTGGAACGTGCTGATGGCCTGCTCGAGGTCGCAGCCGCGGGTGGCCATGATGTGGGCCAGCACCTGGGACCGCTCGGGGAGTCGGTCGTGCCGCATGGGCCGCATGGTGCGGAACTGATCTCGGATCATAGGCGTGCGCCGGCGGCCTGCGCGGAGTTGCCGCGCCGGACGGTGAAGGTGGCGTTGGGCGCGTACTCCCAGCAGATGCCGGTGGCCGAGTGCCGGAGCCTGATGGCGCCCGCGGTCTGGCCGTCCAGGTCGAGCATGCCTGCGCGCCGGGCGCGCTTGGTGAGGGTGAACTTGAAGATGGGGTCGTCGCCCTGGCGCTG
>JBEGRN010000044.1:0-9743 GCA_041180425.1 Verrucomicrobiota bacterium | reverse complement strand
GCGTCATGCGCGCGCTTGGCGGCGACCAGAAGCCCTACGTCGACACCGGCCCGGTGCTCGAGAAGCCGCTCGCCGCCGAAGCTGGCTTGGGGTGGCAAGGGAAGAGCACCATCCTCCTGCAGCGCGGGTTCGGGACGTGGTTGTTCCTCGGCGTCATCCTGACGACGCTGGAGCTCGAGCCTTCCGCCAAGGAGCCGCACCGCTGCGGTACGTGCACGCGTTGCCTCGATGCCTGTCCGACCGCGGCCATCGTGGCGCCGTATCAATTGGATGCCCGGCGCTGCTTGGCTTACCTCACGATCGAACACGATGGGCCGATTCCGGAGGAATTCCGACGTCCGTTGGGCGACCGCGTCTTCGGTTGCGACGAATGCCTGGACGTCTGCCCGTGGAACCGGTGGGCCCAGGCCACGCAAGAGGCGCGGTTCGCGCCGCGGGCGCTGCCGGTGCTGCGCGAGACGCTGGCGTGGACCGAGGAGCAGTTTGTCGAACACTTCCGCGGGACGCCCGTGAAGCGGTTGGGGCTCCGCCGTTGGCAACGCAACGCTTTGACCGTCCTCGGCAACACCGGGACCGCCGCCGACCTGCCGGCGGTGCGGGCCTTGCTGGGCCATCCCGACCCGATGGTGGCGGAGCATGCTGCCTGGGCGGAACGCGAAATGGCCGCGCGGGTTTAAACCTCCCTTGTTGCTTCAGGCGGTCGGCTTGTCCTAACTTGCTGGCGTGACGCTCGCCCAAGCCTATTACGCCCTCGCCGCCTTCCTTTGCCTCGGAGGTTGGCTGGTCTTCAGCGGTTCCTCGCTCCTAGTCTCGTTCCGCCGCGACCGCTCCGCCACGTTGATCTTGTTGGGCCTCGCCGTGGGTTGGTTCGCTTGGCAGCTCTACACGATGCCGGAGCCCGACCTCGCCGGGTTGCCGCGTAATCTGGTGATGATCGTCTTCGTCGGAGCCAGCTTGCTGACCTATGTGTACATGCCGGACTTCTTGTCCGTCCGTAGCTTTGGCGTGCTCATGCTTTTCCTGGCGCGCCTGACGCTGGATGCCGGCTACCGTCAGCTGCCCTACAGCTTGCTCGACGCCTCGGTGTCGTACGGGGTGCTCGTCCTCTTTGGCTTCTGGTGGGCCGCATCTCCGGTGGCGTTCAACCAACACTGCGACTGGGTCTTGGCCACGCCGCTCCGGCGTCAGCTTGTCGGCGGCCTCGGCGTCGTCTTGGGCTTGGCCTGCCTCTATAACTCGACCCGCCTCGCGTGAGCCGTCCGCTCCTCATCGTGGTTTCAGGGCCCGCCGGCAGCGGGAAGACGACCTTGTGTAGCCGCCTCACCGAGGCCTACCCGCAAGCGATTCGCCGCGTGATCACGTGCACGACGCGGGCGCCTCGCCCGGGGGAGGTCGATGGCGTGGATTACCATTTCCTGGCGCGCGCCGCCTTCGAACAACAGATCGCCGCCGGCGTCTTCCTCGAACACGCGACGGTGCACGGCAACCTTTATGGCCCGCGCGCCAAGGACGTCGCCGCGCACTTGGACGCGGGTTTCGACGCGCTCCTGAACGTCGACGTGCAAGGCGCCGCGACGATCCGCGCCCAAGCCGCCTCGAACCCGCGCCTCGCCGCCGCCTTGGTCACGGTCTTCGTCCGTGTGCTCGACCCGGTCGAGCTGCGCCGCCGCCTCACCGGCCGCGGCACCGACCCGGTCGACGAGATCGATCGTCGCGTCAAAGCCGCTGAATGGGAACTCACCCACGCCGGCGATTACCAGCACATCATCGAAAGCGGTAGTCGCGAGGCGGACTTCGCCGCGCTCGATGGCATCTACCGCGGGGAAAAGGTTCGGCATCCATGATGGCGAAATCCGAGATCGCCGCCGTCCTCGATGAGATCGCGACGTTGTTGGAGCTGACCGGGGAGAACCCGTTCAAGATCCGCGCCTATTCCGCGGGCGCCCGCACGCTGGAGGGGCTGACCGAAGACCTCGGCGAGCTCATCGCGACGGGTAAGCTCGAGGAAGTCCCGGGGATGGGCGAGGCGTTGGTCGACAAGATCACGACGCTGCACCGCGACGGCGTCCTGCCGTTCCACCAGAAACTGAAGGCGAGCATCCCGCCGGGCCTGCTGGAGGTCATCCAGATTCCGGGTCTCGGCCCGAAGAAGGTGCGCGCGCTCTGGACGCAGCTCAACATCGACGACCTCACCAAGCTGCAGGCCGCTTGCGAAAGCGGCGCGGTCGCCGAGCTCAAGGGCTTCGGCGAGAAGACGCAGGTCAAGATCCTCGAAGGCATCAAGAACCGCGTGGCTTACGGGAAGCGACACCGCTGGTACGAAGCCGCGGAAGTCGCGGAACCGATCCTCGCTGGGCTGCGTGCCTTGCCGCAGGTGCAGCGCGCCGAATCGGCGGGCTCCTTGCGCCGTGCGCGCGAGACCGTCGGCGACCTGGACTTTCTCGTCGCCTCCTCCGACCCGGCGCCGATCATGGCGTGGTTCGTCGGCTATCCCGGCGTGAAGGAGGTCACCGCCCACGGCGAGACCAAGTCGAGCGTCCGCTTCGAGAGTGGCCTGCAGGCCGACCTCCGAGTAGTCCCGCTGGAGCAGTTCTATTTCGCGCTCCATCACTTCACGGGCTCCAAGGAGCATAACGTCGCCATGCGCCACCGTGCCTTGGCGCGCGGGCTCAGCATGAGCGAGTGGGGCTTCAAAGCGCTCGAGGGCGGCCCGGCCGTCGCGCCTGGCGCGCAGGATGAGGCCGAGGTCTTCGCCGCCTTGGGCTTGCCGTGGATTCCGCCCGAACTGCGCGAGGGCAACGGCGAGATCGAAGCCGGCGAGAAAGGTCAGCTCCCGAAGCTCGTCGAGTTCAGCGACCTCCGTGGCGTCTTCCACAACCACACCACGGAATCCGATGGTGACCACACCTTGGAGCAGATGGCGGCCGCCGCCGAAAAGCTCGGGTGGGACTACCTCGGCATCTCCGACCATTCGAAGTCCAGCTTCCAGGCCCGCGGCCTCGATGAGGATCGCCTCTTCCGCCAGCTCGAAGCGGTCGCCCAGCTCAACGCTTCGGGCCGCTTTAAGATCCGGGTCCTTACGGGCAGCGAGGTCGACATCCTGGGCGAGGGCGAACTGGATTTCGCCGCCGACGTGCTCGGCCGCCTCGATTTCGTCGTGGCTTCCGTGCACAACCGCTTCGGCCTCGACCGCGACACGCAGACGGCCCGCATCATCAAGGCCATCGAGAACGAGCACGTGGACATGGTCGGTCACCTCACGGGCCGACTCCTCAACAAGCGCGAGCCTTACGACCTCGATATCGCCAAGGTGATCGACGCCGCCGCGGCCAACGACACCATCATCGAGCTGAACGCCAACCCGTGGCGGCTCGACCTGGATTGGCGCTGGTGGCGGCGCGCGGCCGAGAAGGGCGTGCTTTGCTCGATCAACCCCGACGCCCATGATGTCGACCAGCTGGCCTTCGCCGCCCATGGCGTGCGCATCGCCCGCAAGGGTTGGCTGACCAAGGAGCAGGTGCTGAACACGCGCCCGCTGGCCGAGGTCCTGAAGTGGTTGGGTCGCTGACGGCGGGTTACGGCTCGCCCTGCCGGGGTTTGCTCTCCTATTAAGTGGGCATGCTGCACGACAAAAGCCGCCTCCTCCTCATCGCCGGCCCTTGCTCCCTGGAGTCCGAGTCCAATTGCCGGACCGTCGCCACGGAACTGAAGGCCCTCGCGGCCAAGCATCCGGAGCTGAACATCATCTTCAAAGGTTCCTACGACAAGGCCAACCGCACCTCGCTCTCGGGCGACCGCGGTCCCGGCATGCAGGCGGGCCTCGAGCTCCTCGCGATGGTGAAGAAGGACTACGGCTTCAAGGTCCTCACCGACATCCATGGCCCGGAACAGTGCGAAGCCGTCGGCAAGGTCGTCGACGTCCTCCAGGTCCCGGCGTTCATGTGCCGCCAGACGGATCTCCTCGTCGCCGCGGCCAAGACCGGCAAGGTCGTCAACGTGAAGAAGGGCCAGTTCCTCTCGCCGTTCGAGATGCGCTTCGTCGTCGACAAGCTGGAAGGCGCGCAGGCCGCCGAGATCTGGCAGACCGATCGCGGCACGACCTTCGGCTACCAGAACCTCGTCGTCGACATGCGCTCCTTCCCGATCATGGCGGGCTTCGGCCATCCCACGATCATGGACGCCACGCACGCGGTCCAGCTGCCCGGCGCCGCCGGCGGTTCCTCCGGCGGTCAGCGCGAGTACGTCCCGGTCCTCGCGAAGGCGGCCCTCGCCGCCGGCGCGTCCGGCCTCTTCATGGAGACCCACCCCAACCCCGCGAAGGCGATCTCCGACGGACCCTCGCAGGTGCCGCTGGCGGAGTTCCCTGCGCTCGTGGAGTCCTGCTTGCGCGTCTGGCAGGCTGTGCGCGCCTAAGCGTCGAAGCGTCGCCGCGCCGCGGTCCGGTCCAGTTTGCCGCGGGCATCCGTCGGCAGCTCCGTGACGAACGCGTATTGCTTCGGGCGGGCGGCGGGCTCCAAGCGTTCCGCAAGGCGGCGCAACGTCGGTTCGAGTTCGGCCGAGCCCACGACGAGGGCAACGACGCGCTCGCCCCATTGCGGATCGGTGAGCCCGAGCACGTGCGTTTCCGCCGTCGACGCGAAGACGCCTTCGACGCGGCTAGGGTCGATTTTTTCTCCGCCCGAGACGATGACGCGGTCTGCACGTCCCAGGATGCGGACGGAGCCGTCGGCCCCGAGCTCAGCCCGGTCCTGCGTGAGGAAGCCTTCGCGTGGGAAAAGTTCGGCGGGCCAGAGGCCGAGCCCGAGCGTAGGGGCTGCGATCGTGAGAATGCTGTCCGCTAGCCCGAAGCGGACGCCGGGGAGGGGCTGCCCGCGGGGCGGCAGGTTTTTCCAGAGTGTTTCGGGCGGGCAGATCGCGCAGGCTGCCGCGGTTTCCGTCAGGCCATAGGTGAGGAAGACCGGCAGGCGTCGGTCGCGGATCGCGCGCAGGCAGGCGGGCGGCACGGCCGCGCCGCCGAGCAGCACGACGTGAAAGCGCTTCAGCCACGCTTCTCCACTTGGGTGCGCGAGCACGCGGAGCAGCTGCGTCGGCACCAGCGACGCGATGCGCGTGCCGTCGGTCGGCAGGCTGACCGTCGGCAACGGAGCGTCGGCGGGGAAACGGCCATCGAGGACGACGTGGCGTCCGCCGGTGACCGCGGCGCGGACGAGTGGCATCAACCCGCTCACATGCCACGGGGGCGTCAAGGTCGCGCTATGCAAGGTCGGCGAGAGCCCGCGGGCCACCAGGAATTCGCGCAAGGCGCGTACCGCCGCGGCGAGCGACGCGGGGTCGTGCATCACGAACTTCACGCGGCCACCGGTCCCGCCGGTCGGGATCATCGTGCGGCCACGCCCGCTCGCGGGCCAATCCGCCGGGGCGGGGCCCATGGGGATGAGTTCGGCGCCAACGACGTCGGTGCCGGCAGGAATGAGCTGGGCGGCCTCGGCCATTTCCGTGGGTCCCCATTGCGGGTTCCCCAGAAACACCGGACGCTCGGCGCCCCAGGCCGCGGCGACTTCCGCCAAGTAGGCGGTGTGGTCGCGGTGAAAGATGGCGACGGCGTTCATGCGAGTTCGGACCAGAATTGGTCCCAGCGGATATCCAAGGCCCCACGGGCTTCAGGCCCGCCGACGTGGCGGTCGCGCCCATCCATTTCGAACCGCCAGAGCGTATCGAAGCCGATGGCGCTCGTAGCGAGGTCTTGGGCCGCGAGCCACAAGGCCCCTTGGCGTCCGATCGCGGTTTCGAAGCAGGAAGAATAGGTCACCGCCCGCGTCGGTTCCGCTTGGCGCCAGGCGAGGAAGCGGTCCCAGTCGCCGACGAGCAGCGGTTTCACGACCACGGGGCCATCCCACGCCAGTCCGGCCGGCGTGAGGAACGATTCATCCAGCGCGACCTTGGCGGTGCCGAGCGACGCGTAGCCGGCGTGTCCAACGGGCAACGGTTGCTCGAGGAATTCGATACGCGGTTCGCTGCGAACGAACTCAAGCCACGTCCGAGCCGCCGCGAGGTCGAGCGAGCCGTTGGCGTCGAGGCGCAGCGTGCCATCGAAACGGGTGAGCAAGTCGCGGACATCTGCGATCGTCGTTTCGGGCAGGACTTTCGCTTTGAGCGTGCGGAACCCTTCCGCGGTCTTCTTGCCGACGTCGGCGAGGTCGGCGGAGAGCAAGCCCGCGCAGGGCAGGGCGCCACCGAAGGCGGCGATGGCGTCCCAGTGTCGGCACGAGCTGAGGGCGGCGGCGAGGCACGGCAGGCCAGGCGACGCGGCCACGACTCCCGAGAGGTGAGACAGGCTGCCTTGGGCGGAGCGGAGGACCGCGACCGCGGTCTCGGCGGTCTCGGTCGGGAAGCCCGGCCAGGGCGCGACTTCCCCATAGCCGACCCCGTCCGCGGTTTGGGTCCGGAGCAAGATGCGTTCGACGGCCTCGACCGGGCCCGCGCCCGTCCGCAAGGGGCGCCGAAAGCGGCGCCGCACCCGCTTGAACTCAAATTTGCCGTCAATCATAGGCGCATCGTTCCTTAAATACCCCCTCGCCGCAAAAACAAATTGCCAGCCTACGGGGGCCTCCCTAACACCCTTTGGGGAAACCGACCTGCTATGGCCTCCTCTAAAAACAAGGGCCGCGTTTCCCTCGACGAACGCTTTTACCTCTCCGCGGACAAGTTCTTCTTGGCCAATGCCGGGCTGGGCCTGACCTACGACGACGTCTCGCTCGCCACGCGTTATTCCGAGGTCCTGCCGCGCATGACCCGCCTCGACTCCTCGTTGTCCGACGCCTTGTCGCTGTCGTTGCCGATCCTGTCTTCCGACATGGACACCGTCACCGAGCATCGCATGGCCATCGCCATGGCGCTGAACGGCGGCCTGGGTCTCCTGCACTACAACATGAAGATGGAAGAGCAGGTCGCCGAAGTCCGTCGCGTGAAGAACCACATCCACGGCATGATCGGCGACCCCGCCGTCGTCTCTCCGGAGCATACCATCGCGGAAGTCCTGCACCGCATCGAGGCCGACGGCCTCGCCTTCAGCACCTTCCCGGTCGTCGGTCGCGACAACACGTTGCTGGGCCTCTTGCCCGGCAGCGCCGTCAAGGAACGCCACGGCCAGCGCAAGGTCGCCGAGGTCATGATCCCGCGCGATAAGGTCTTCTCCGTCTTCGAGAAGGACCTAGGTAAGGACCCGATCGCCAAGGCCGACCGCCTCTTCTCCGACCATGTCGGCCAGAACAAGCTCCTCGTCGTCGACGCCAAGAACCGCCTCCGGGGCCTGTTCACGCTCAGCGACATCGAACGCATCTCCGAGGAATCCCGCGCCCATGTCCGTCCGACGCGAGACGCCGACTTCCGTCTCCGTGTCGGCGTCGCCGTCTCGGTGCCGCGCACGCCGGAAGGCGAGATCGACCGCGACCGCTTCCTGGCGCACACCGCCGCGCTCGTCGCCGAAGGCGCCGATGCCCTCGCCGTCTCCACCGCGCACGGCCACACCAAGGGCGTGGGCGACGCGATTCGCCTCCTGCGCAAGCAGCACAAGGAACTCACCCTCATCGCCGGCAACGTCACCAGCGGCGACGGCGTCGCCTTCTTGGCGGACGCGGGCGTCGACGCCGTGAAGATCGGCCAAGGCCCGGGCTCCATCTGCACGACCCGCATCGTCGCGGGCGTCGGCATCCCGCAGCTCACCGCCTTGTACGTCGCCTCCCAGGCGGCCAAGCGCAAGGGCGTCCGCATCATCGCCGACGGCGGCATCACCAAGAGCGGCGACATCGTCAAGGCGCTCACGCTGGCGGATGTCGTCATCCTCGGCGGCCTCCTCGCCGGCAGCCGCGAAGCCCCGGGCAAGCTGATGGAGATCAACGGCAAGACCTATAAGGAATACCGCGGCATGGGTTCCCACGAAGCCATGCGCAAGGGCTCGGCTTCCCGTTACGGCCATTCGGCCGCCGGCAAGTTCAACAAGGTCGCCGCCGAGGGCATCGAAGCCCTCAAGGAAGTCTCCGGCACGGTCGACCAAGTCCTCGGCACCCTCGCTGGCGGGGTCCAAAGCGGCCTGGGTTACCTCGGGGCCCGTAATTTGACGGAACATCGGGCCAACGCCCGTTACATTAGGGTGACGCCGGCAGGTCAGCGTGAGGCTGCCCCGCACGACGTGATTGAAATCAAGGCCGGTTCCTAATAACTTAACGCTCCCATGCTCGCTTTCCTTCGCCACCTGATGGTCTTCCTGCTCGGCGCCATCGTCGGCGCGGTCGCTATCTTGTTCTTCCTGCCGACCTTCTCGGCGACGTTCACGAACGCCCCTTTGGGCGCCGTGGCCAAGGTGGAGACGCCCAAGGTTATCGAGCCGGCGAAGCCCGCCGAACCGGTCGCCAAAGTCGAAGAGCCCGCCAAGCCGGCCGAGCCAGTGAAGCCGGCCGAGCCGGTGGCTAAGGTTGAAGAGCCGGCGAAGCCTGCGGAACCCGTCGCCAAGGTCGAAGAGCCGGCGAAGCCCGCCGAACCCGCCAAGCCGATGGTGGACGAGACGCCGAAGGCCACCGACCCGGTTGCGAAGACCGACCCTAAGCCGAAGTCCGACGCCAATCAGAAGCTCGATTACACCGCCCTCAACGCCCGCCCGATCTTCTGGCCGCCGTCCGTCCTGGTCACGACCGCGACGAGCACGCCTTTGTTGGAGAAGGGCAAGAAGGTCGCGGACATCCCGCTCGACGTGGGCGCGGTCCTGCAGCTCTCCAAGGTCCTCGGCGACGGCACGCTCGAAGTGCGCGCCCAAGGCCTGAAGTTCGAGATCGACCAGAAGCTCACCGACTTCGAAGCCGGCGTGCGCCGCAAGATCGCCGAGCTCGCCGACAAGGGCAGCACCATCCCGGCGCCTTACAAGGGCGACAAGCCCTACGTTCCGCCGATCGCTCCTCTCCCGACCGCCCCTATTCCGGTGGAGAAGCCCGCGCCCGTCGTGACGGAAAAGCCGGCGCCGGCCGAAAAGCCCGCACCGACGGCCACCAAGCCGACGACGCGCCCCAAGGATTCCTTGGACGACAAGATGAACTCCCTCTTCGGCCGCAAGGCCACCCCTGAGGAAGCCGCTGACGCCAAGAAGAAGCCTGCCAAGTGAGCGCGGCCAAGATCTTTTCGTGGAACGTGAACGGCGTCCGTTCGGCCCTCGGCAAGGGGCTGGCGGACTTCATCGCGCAGGCCGCTCCCGATGTCCTGTGCCTCCAGGAGACGAAATGCGAAACCGCTACGGCCAGCACGCTCGGCTTGGCGTTCCCGCATCAGTTTTGGCATGAAGCCGAGAAGAAGGGCTACTCCGGCACGGCCATTCTCTCCAAGACGCCGCCGTTGTCCGTGACCACCGATTTCCCCGGCGACCACCCGCGCGAAGGCCGCGTGGTCACCGCCGAGTTCGCCGGCTGCTACGTGCTCAGCGCGTACGTGCCCAACTCGCAGCGCGAGCTCGAGCGCCTCGACTACCGCCTGCAGTGGGACGCCGATTTCCGCAAATACCTCGCCAAGCTGGCGAAGAAGAAGCCCGTCGTGGTCTGCGGCGACCTCAACGTCGCCCATGCCGAGATCGACCTGGCGAACCCCGCGACCAATCGCCGCAACGCCGGCTTCACCGACGAAGAGCGGGAGTCTTTCGGGACGTTGCTCAACGACCACGGCTTCACCGATACTTTCCGCGCGCAGTTCCCGAAGCTAGGCCA
>JBEGRN010000043.1:0-9791 GCA_041180425.1 Verrucomicrobiota bacterium | reverse complement strand
CCCCCTTTCCCTTTGCACTTTCGGTCCTAGTCCTCATTTTCCCGGACGATGCCCGACGCCGCCGAACAGACCGAAGCCCCGGTGACGCCGGCGAAGTTTCCGACGCCGGCGTTCGTGCGCTACATGGTCGGCGAAGGCATCTCGATGACGGGCACCTGGATGCAAGGGATGGCGCTGGGCTGGGTGATGACCGAGGTCGTGGCCCGCGATGGCCTGCAGCGCTTCGAAGGACTCCTCCAAGCAGCCCCTCACCTCGCCAGCGGCGTGGTGATGCTGCTCTTGTTCCGCATCGGCGGCGCCTGCGCCGACCGCCATGACAAACGCTTCATCCTCCAGGCCTGCCAACTCGCCCAGATCGGCTTCGCGTTGGCCATCGGCTACCTCGTGGCGACGAACGCGCTGCAGGCTTGGCACCTCATCGTCGCTGCCGCCCTCCTCGGCGTTTCAAGCTCCTACGAGATGCCCGCCGCCGCCGCCATCGTCCCGGAACTGGTGGCCAAGGAACACGTCGCGAAAGCCATCTCCATCGACCGCGCCGTCTTCCACGCCACCCGTCTCGTCGGGCCCGCCGCGGCCGGCTACCTGGTCGGACGCTTCGGCGCGGAATGGGCGTTCTACCTGAACGCCGCTTCCTTCGTGGCGCTGATGATCGCCTTGGCCACGTTGCCGCGCCGTCCGCAAGGCACCCCCGAGGAAGAAGAGAAACGGCAAGGCAGCGCCAGCGAAGGCTTTCGTCACGTCTGGCGAGACAAGCCGAGCCTGGCCATGGTCGCGCTCCTCGCCACCAACACCTTGTTCGTCTTTCCGGTCATCATCGTCCTGCTCCCACTCTACGCCAAAAAAGACCTCGGCGCTTCGCCCGAACAGATGGGCTTGTTGATGCTCTTCTCCGGGTTAGGATCGGTCGCCGGTTCCTTGCTGATCATGGTCCTCGACCGCAGCATTCGCCGGGCAGCCATCTTGGTCGGAATGGTCTTGGCGGTGTGCGCGCTCCTCAGCCTCAGTCAAGCCACCCACCTGTGGTGGGCACGCGCGTCGTTGACCACCCTCGCCATCGGGGTGTCGACCCTCGTCGGGCTGGCCAATACCATCGTCCAAGAACGCTCGCCAGCCGAGCTCCGTGGGCGCGTCTCCGCCGTCGCGGGCCTCAGTTTCTTCGGAATCCTGCCCTTCGCCGCCTTGGGGATGGGCTGGATGACGGACCTTTTCAGCCTCCGGCAAGTGCTCCTGGGCTCCGCGGCCTGCTACGCGGCCATCGGCTGCTTCGTGCTGTACTGGGCCGGGGATGCCGCCGGAGAACCGCGCCCGTCCGAATAGTCGAACCCACGGGCAACGGGGAACCGTGGGGCCAACGGGGTGTTTAAGTAAGACCCCACCCCACCATGCTCCCCCGTCGCACCTTCCTCAAGAACGCCGGCCTCCTCGCCGCCGGCGTGGCCGCCCTCCGCCCGTTCGCCCGCGCCTCCGCGCGGACGGTCTCGCCCAACGAGAAGCTCAACGTCGCCGTCATCGGCTTCGGCGGCGTCGGCGGCAGCAACATCAGCAACTGCGCCGACGAGAACGTCGTCGCGATGTGCGACCTCGACCTCAAGCGCTGCGCCGGGACGATCAAGAAGTTCCCCAAGGCCGAGCTGTTTACCGACTTCCGCAAGATGCTGGAGAAGCGCAAGGACATCGACGCCGTGATCGTCGCGACGCCCGACCATTCGCACGCCTACATCGCCATGGCCTGCATGCGCGAGGGCAAGCACGTCTACGTGCAGAAGCCGATCGCGCACTCGGTCTTCGAGGCCCGCCGCCTCACCGAGGGCGCCCGCGAATTCAAGGTCGTCTCCCAGATGGGCAACCAAGGCCACTCGGGCGAAGGCATCCGCCAGATCTGCGAATGGATCGACGCGGGCATCATCGGCGAGGTGCGCGAGGCCCACGCTTGGACCAACCGCCCGATCTGGCCGCAGAGCTCCGACATGGGCCGCCCGTCCGGCGAGGCCACGCCGCCCGAAGGCATGGATTGGGACCGCTGGTGCGGCCCCGCCCCGCTGCGTCCGTTCAACGCCGCCTACCACCCGGGCAAGTGGCGCGCATGGTGCGATTTCGGCACCGGCTCGCTCGGCGACATGGGCTGCCACATCATCGATCCCATCTTCCTCGCGCTGAAGCTGCGCTACCCGACGAGCGTCGAGGGCAATGTGTCCACGACCTTTGAAGAGTTCGGTAAGAAGAGCGTCCCGAAGAACGAGTGCTACCCGCGCTCGGCCATCGCGCGCTTCCGCTTCCCCGCCCGCGGCGCCCTGCCGCCCGTGGAGCTCACCTGGTGGGACGGCGGCCTGATGCCCTCGCGTCCGGTCGAGCTCGAGGACGACATGCCGTTCGGCGACGGCGACGGCGGCTGTCTCTTCATCGGCACCAAGGGCAAGATCGTGTGCGGCTGCTATGGCTCCAAGCCGCGCCTGCTCGACGCCGACCAGCGTGCGTTCGCCAAGACCTTGGCCAAGACGATCCCGCGCATCCCGGGCAACACCTCCGGCCACGAGAAGGACTGGATCCGCGCGTGCAAGGGCGGCGTCGCCGCTTGCTCGAACTTCGACTACTCTGGCCCGCTGTCCGAGATGGTGCTCATGGGCAACCTGGCCATCCGCTTCCCCGACCGCAAGCTGCTCTGGGACGGCGAAAAGATGCAGGTCACGAACGACAAGGCGGCCAACGCCTTCGTCCATCGCACCTACCGCGACGGGTATACGCTGTAAAGGCGGCCGGACCGCAACCTTCCGGGGGCCGCAGGGGTTCAAGGGGGAGGGCATTTGCCTCGCCCTTGGTCCCGCCTTGGCTTGATTAAACCTACCCCACCCTACCCCCGCTCCCCCATGCTTGCCTTCGGCCTAACCATCTTCTGGGGCGCGTTCCTGCTCTTCCTCGTCCAGCCGCTCATCGCACGCTTCATCCTGCCTTGGTTCGGGGGCGGCCCGGCCGTGTGGACGGCGTGCATGTTGTTCTTCCAGGTGATGCTCCTCGCGGGCTACGCCTACGCCCACTGCAGCATCACTTGGCTCCGTCCGCGCCAACAGGTCCTCCTGCACCTCGCCTTGCTCGTCGTCGCGGTCTGCCTCTTGCCCATTGCGCCCGGCGAACACTGGAAGCCCGTCGGCAACGCGCAACCGACCGGCCACATCCTTTGGCTGCTCCTCGCCTGCATCGGCTTGCCCTACCTCGTGCTGGCCGCCACCGGCCCGCTGCTCCAAGCATGGTTCAGCCGCAGCCACCCAGGCGTCTCGCCCTACCGTCTCTACGCCCTGTCGAACGTCGGCTCGCTGCTCGCGCTCTTCGCCTACCCCTTCGCCATCGAGCCTCACCTGACGCGCCAGACGCAGGCGCTCGTGTGGTCCGCCGGGCTCATCGGCTATGCGTTGCTGGCGGCGCTGTGCGGACGCGCCGTCTGGTTGCGCGGCGACACGGCGACCACCGCGGCCACCGCCGATGCCACGCCGTCGGCGGCCCCCTCGTGGACGCAGCGCCTGCTCTGGCTGGCGCTCCCGGCCTGCGGCGTCGTGCTGCTGCTCGCGATCACCAACAAGCTGTGCCAGGATATCGCCGTGGTGCCGTTCCTTTGGGTGCTGCCGCTGGGGCTTTACCTGATCTCGTTCATCATCAGCTTCGACAGCCCCCGCTGGTATCGTCGGTGGTTCTGGTGGCCGGCGTTGGCGGCCTTGCTCGGCACGGTGCTCTGGAAACTCCATGAGGCCGTCA
This sequence comes from Verrucomicrobiota bacterium, assembly GCA_041180425.1. Taxonomy (GTDB): domain Bacteria; phylum Verrucomicrobiota; class Verrucomicrobiia; order Opitutales; family UBA953; genus UBA953. Next base: position 6,047 of record JBEGRN010000043.1, on the reverse strand, counting down.
ACTTCCCCAACATGGCCGTCGAAGGCGCGGTCTACCTCGGCACGCTCTTCGTGGGGTGCATGGTCTGCCACGGCGAGGTCTATCGCCTGCGCCCCGAAGCCAACCGCTTGACCGGCTACTACCTTTCGCTCTCCGCCGGCGGCGCCGCGGGCGGCATCTTCGTGGCCCTGCTCGCGCCGATGCTCTTCCCGCACTACTTCGAACTGCATGTCGGGCTCTTCCTCGTGGTCGCGCTCGTGCTGGCCGTGCTGGCCGGCGAACCCACCAGCGTGCTGCGCCGCGGCGTCGGTCGCTGGGCCTGGGCGCCGTTGCTGCTGATCCTGGCGGCCTACGGGGCGGGCTTATGGCACACCGCCGCAGCGTCGCTCAGCTACACCAAGCTGACGGTGCGCGACTTCTACGGCGTGCTGAAGGTGACGGAGGACGACGCCCAAGACCCGTCGCGCCATAAGCTCACGTTGCTCCACGGCGGCACCATCCACGGCCTGCAGTACATGAGCGCGGAGCAGCGCCGCACCGCGACGACTTACTACACCTCGGGCAGCGGAGTCGGGCGCCTTCTCGCCACGCCCAGCCCTGTGCACGGACGCAAAGTGGCCGCGGTCGGGCTCGGCACCGGCACGCTTGCCGCCTGGGGCCGCCCGGGCGACGAGTTCCACTTCTACGAGATCAACGACAACGTGGTGCGCCTCGCCCAAGGGACGTTCCACTACCTCGGCGACAGCCAGGCCAAGATCGATATCCGCATGGGTGACGCCCGCCTGACGCTCGAGAAGCTTCCGCCCCAGAACTACGATGTCATCATCCTCGATGCGTTCAGCAGCGACGCCATCCCGGTCCACCTGCTCACGCTCGAAGCCTTCCAGACCTACCGCCGCCACCTCCGCCCCGGGGGCGTCATCGCCGTCCATATTTCCAACCGCTACCTCGACCTCGAACCGGTCGTGATGCGCGCGGCGGAACACGGCAAGCTAAGCGCCCTCTATTTCAACAACACCGGCGAATCCACCGAGACCGCCGACGCGGAAGATGTCTATTCGTCGGACTGGATCCTGTTGTCCGACGACCCCGCGACGCTCCGTCAGACGAGCCTCGCCAAGCACGGCACCGTCCCCAAGCCGCCCGCCGCCGGGATCGGCCCGTGGACCGACGAGCGTAGCGACCTGCTGCACATCCTCGTCGCCGACGAAGGCTCCTTCCTCGCCTGGCTCCAAGGCCTCTAATCGCATGCTCCGCCCCCTGCTCGCCCTGCTCGTCGCCGCCACCGGCGTCCGCGCCAACTACGCCGATGAGGCCTACGCGGCCACCTACAAGCTCTACAACTCCGCGCTGAGCGGCACGTGCTCGCTCTACCGCCGGCCCGCGCCCGACACCGCGCTGTACCTCGTGACGACGCAACACCAGCTGGAAGGCTCCAAAGGCGACTTCTGCCTGCTCGTCCTCCGCGAACCGCAAGCCGATGGCTCCTTCAAGCGCAGCGATTGCAAGGTCGTCATCCGCGTGGACGGCAAACCGACCTGGGTAAAGCACCCGAAGTTCGACCTCGCGGTCCTGCGCCTCCCCACGGCCCCGACCGGCACCTTCGCCGCCCTGCCGACCGAAGCGATTGCCAATGACGAACGGCTCAAGGCCGCGCATCCGTCCGTGGGCTCGCCGTTGCTGCTCTTCACTTTCCCGCATGGCGTCGAGTCCATCCGCCAAGGCTTCCCCGTCGCCCGCCAAGCGGTCTTCGCCCAACCCCCGTTGCTGTCCTCGGAGACCTACCCGACCTTCCAGGCGGACTTTCCCGCCACGGCGGGCGATAGCGGCGGCCCCGGCGTCATCGCCGGCCCCGGCGACAAGCCCCTCATCGTCGGGATGTGCTTCCAACGGATGAACCACGACGAAAAGGTCACGACCGAGACGACCACGGCCACCGTCAAGCACCCGCTGAACATGGGCACGTTCATCCACGGCCGCTACCTGCTCGAAGCGATCGAACTCGCCGCCAAACAATAACCGCCTCCCGACATGCTTCGACTCGCCTCCCTCTGGCTGCTTGCCCTCACCTCGCTCGGCGTGGCGGCGGCCGACAAACCCACGCCCACGAACGTCATCGTCCTGTTCGTGGACGACATGGGCTACGCAGACATCGGTCCGTTCGGGAACAAGACCCTGCGCACTCCGCACCTCGACCGCTTCGCCCAAGAGGGCATGCGCTTCACGCATTTCTACGCCACGCCCGTCTGCTCGATGTCGCGGGCTTGCCTCCTGACGGGCTCCTACAGCGCCCGCGTCAGCATGCCCGGGGTGCTTTTCCCGCAGAACCGCATCGGCCTGCACCCGGACGAAGTCACGATCGCCGATGTGGCTAAGACCCGCGGCTACGAAACCATGATGATCGGCAAGTGGCACCTCGGCCATTTCCCGGAGTTCCTCCCGACGCGCCAAGGATTCGACCACTACTTCGGACTCCCCTACAGCAATGACATGAAGCAGAGCCGCGCTGGCTACCCGCCGCTGCCGCTCTACCGCGACGAACAGGTCATCGAAACCGAACCTGACCAGTCCCAGCTGACCCGCCGTTACACGGAAGAGGCCATTAAGTTCCTCCGCACTCAACGCGAGAAGCCCTTCTTCCTCTACCTGCCTTACACGATGATCCACGACCCCGTGGCGGCGTCGGCGAACTTCAAGGGCAAGAGCGCCCAAGGGCTGCTGGGCGACGCCGTGGAGGAGATCGATTGGTCGGTGGGCCAGATCATGGCGACCGTGAAGGAGCTTGGCATGGATGAGCGCACGTTGGTCATCTTCACGTCCGACAACGGCCCCGCCGGCCGCGCCGCCCCGCCGTTCTCCGGCAACAAGACGACGAACCTCGAAGGCGGCGTCCGCGAACCTTGCATCATGCGCTGGCCCGGACGCATCCCCGCCGGCACGACCTGCGAACGCATCGCCGGCAACATCGACGTGCTGCCGACCCTGGCCAAGGTCTTCGGCGCCGAACTGCCCAAGGACCGCATCCTCGATGGCCGCGACCTGAGCCCGCTCTTGGCCGACCCGTCGGCTCCGGCGGTGCGCGAAACACACCTGTATTTCACCGCGAGCCAAAAGTTGGAAGCCATCCGCCAAGGGCCGTGGAAGCTCTTCCTGCTGGACCCAGCTAAACGCAAGGGCGAACCCATCCGCACCGCTCCCGCGCTCTACGACGTGACCAGGGACTTGGCCGAACTAGACAACGTGGCGGCCCAGCATCCGGACATCGTCGAACGCCTGAAAAAGGAAGCTGCGGAACGTTTAGCTGAACTCGAAGCCCACAAACGTCCCATCGGCAAACTCGGCGATGGCGTGGACGCGCCGGCAGCGACGCTTCCGGCAAAAAAGGCGGCCTCGTTGACCGGGCTCAAGCCGGGCGATCGACTGAAAGCAACTGAAGCGCCGCAGGTCGGCGGACGAGCCTTCTCGCTCTCGTGCTCGTTCAGCACCAGCCAAGCCAACACCATCTTGGTCTCCCATGGCGGCACCCAACTCGGCTACGCCCTCCATATCCGCGACGGCCAACTGACCTTCTCGGTGCGTCGTGCCACGGATGAAAACAGCGAAGTCGCGCTCCCCGCCCCGACCGATGGGCAGGCACACCGCGTCCGCGCCAGCCTTTCCCAGGACGGCAAGCTGCACCTGCAGTTGGACGACCAACCTGAGGTCGCGGCCCAAGGCAGCGGCCTCATTGGCAAGCAACCGGCCGAGGAATTCTGCGTAGGGCACGATGCGGCCAACCCGGCGGCGAAATACAAACAGCCGGAGCCCTTCCGCGGAACCTTGACCCAACTCGAAATCCGCTAAGAACCTCCACCATGCGCCCTTTCGTCCTCCTCGCCCTGCTCTGCTCGTCCCTCTTCGCTGCCGACGACCCCAAGGTCGCCGCACTGACTGCCGTCGATGACGCCCGCGTGGCCGCCATGCTCATGCCAAGCAAGGCCGCCCTCGACAGCGTGCTCTCCGACGACCTCCGCTACGCGCACTCCAACGGCAAGGTCGACACCAAGGCCTCGCTGACCGCCTCGCTCCTGGGCGGCGAAGCGAAGTACCTGAGCTACAAGTATTCTGAGCGCTCGTTCAAGTTCCCCGCCCCCGACGTCGCCGTCATGGCCGGACGGCTCGAAGTCCAGGCCGTCGTCGACGGCGTCAGCATGACCACCGGCATCAGTTATCTGGCCGTCTGGCGCCTGGAAAAAGGCCAGTGGAAGTTCCTGGCTTGGCAGTCCTGCAAGCTCCCGCCCCCGACCCCGGCCAAGTAAGGGACAGTCGGGGATTGGGGATTGGCGAGCAGGGGCAAGTCACTAGATGTCCCTGCACCCCGCGCTGCGCCAAAAGTAATCCGCCCATCCCCTATCCCCCATCCCCCATCCCCTCTAACAGCCAGTTTACCCCATGAACCCCATGCTCACCTCCGTCGTAGCCCTATCCCTCGGCTGCGCATCCCTGCTCGCCGCCGACACGCCGGCCGCGCCCAAGGCAGCCGCACCCAAGGCCGAAGCCAAGAAAGCACCCGCCCGCTTCCAGAACGACGGTAATCCAGAGCACCTGAAGAACCCGTTGGCCCTCAAGCCCGATGAGAACCTCTCCTATGGCCCGCACCGCATGCAGGTGATGTACTTCTGGCGCGCGAAGTCCGACAAGCCCACGCCCCTGCTCTTCTACATCCACGGCGGCGGCTGGACCAACGGCGACCGCTCCAGCGTCAACGGCCTCCTCAAGCCCTGCCTCGAAGCCGGCATCTCTGTCGTCTCGGTCGAATACCGCTACATCAAGGACGCCACCGCCGACGGGGTCGTCCCGCCGGTGAAGGGCCCGATGCTCGATTGCGCCCGCGCCCTCCAGCTCTGCCGCAGCAAGGCCAAGGAGTGGAACCTCGATAAGTCTCGCGTGGTCGCCAGCGGCGGCTCCGCCGGGGCCTGCACGAGCCTCTGGTTGGCCTTCCACGACGATTTGGCCGACCCTTCTAGCACCGACCCGATCGCCCGCGAATCGACCCGGCTGCTGGCGGCGGCGGTCACCGTCCCCCAAACGTCCCTCGACCCCAAGCAGATGCGCGAATGGACGCCGAACAGCACCTACGGTGGGCACGCCTTCGGCATCACCGGCGACGCGGCGAAGAAGATCTCCACCTTCCAAGCGTTCTTCGACGCCCGCGAGCGGCTCATGCCATGGATCAAGGAATACTCGCCGTACGAGTTGGTGACCAAGGACGACCCCGCGGTCGCGCTCTACTTCCCGACCGTGCCCAACCTCGGCAAGGAAGAGAAGGACGCCACCCACTCCGCCAACTTCGGCGTGAAGCTCAAGGAACACTGCGATGAGATCAAGGTGCCTTGCGAATTGGTCTACCCGGGCGCGCCCGACGTGCAGCACCCGAAGGAAATCGACTTCATCAAGGCCAAGCTCCTGCCGGCGTCCAAGTAAGCCATGCACCGCACCTTCGCCTGGCTGTTCAGCTGCGCCGCCCTCTCGGCGGCAGAAACATCCCTCACGCTCCTCAGCCCGACCGAACACGCGGTGGTGCAGCGTCAAAGCGCCAACTCCGGGCGCGTCGAGGTGAGTGGCCAGGTGCAAGGCGAGGGCGTCGCCGTGGAAATCCGCTGCGATGGCGGGGCTTGGCAGCGCCTGCAGACGGCCGCCGTGGAGGGCAAGCCCGGCACGCTCGGCTTCGCGGCCACCGTCAACCTATCCAAAGGCCTACACACCCTCGAAGCCCGCGCGGTCCAAGGCGACCAACCGCTCGGCAGCGCGGCCGCCGTCCACTTCGGCGTGGGCGAGGTCTTCGTCGTCACCGGTCAATCCAACTCCGCCAACCATGGCGCCGGAAAGACGAAGGCGACGTCCGACCAAGTGTTCTCACTGACCCCCAAAGGCGTCTGGCAACCCTGCGCCGACCCCCAACCTGGCGCGTCGGGCAACGGCGGCAGCCTCCTGCCAGCGCTGGGCGACGAACTGCAGAAACGCCTTGGCGTCCCCATCGGCTTCATCCCCTGCGGCATCGGTGCCACGAGCGTCCGTGAATGGCTGCC
>JBEGRN010000042.1:0-9860 GCA_041180425.1 Verrucomicrobiota bacterium | reverse complement strand
CGCGACGGCGGCGAGCGGGATGCCGGAGCGCTTCATGGCGTCGGCCGTCGTCGCACCGATGGCGATGGCCTTCGGTTGGCGCGCACCGGCCGCCGGCCGAAGCGAGGCCGCTTGGTGCATGAACGATTCGACGGCGGAGGGGCTGGCGAAAACGATGGCGTCGGCGCCGCGTGCGCGGAATTCGGCGGCCTCAGGGGATTCGGTGACCGGCTTCTCTTCGGTCGAGTAGACTTTGAGCACGTCGACGATGGCGAGGCCTTCCTCGATGAGCAGGCGCGGGAGCTCGGCGGTGCTGAGGTTGCCGGCGGCGACGAGCATCTTCTGGTTCTCGACGTTGAAGTCGGCGATGAGCTTGCGGGCCAGCGAGACGGCGTCGGCTTGGGGCGCGGTGACGTCGGGCTCCAAGTGGAACGAGCGGACGGCCTTTTCGGTGGCCGGGCCGACGCAGGCGATCTTCACGCCGCCGACGGAACGGATGTCCGCGAAGCGTTCAAAGAAACGGTCGAAGAACCCGCGGACGCCGTTGGGGCTGGTGAAGACGAGCCACTCGTATTCGCCCATGCCGTCGAGGACTTCGGTCAGGATGATCGCGTCCGGCTCGAAGGAGATCTCGATGAGCGGCAGTTCGGCCACCGAGGCGCCGGCTTCCAGGAGATGCTCTTTCCAGTCGGCCCCGCGGCCTTCCGGACGGGTGAGGACGACGTGGCGGTCGCGTAAGGGCAGCTTGGACATGTTCAGCGGGGCAAGATTTGGGCGAGGATGGAGTCGGCGAGGTCCGAGGCGGCGGCCAAGTCAGTCACCGGGAAATCGAAGTCGCGGCGGCCGAAGTCGGCGCGGAAGAGCGCGATGCGCCCAGCGGCGTGATGGCAGGCGAAGGCGGTGTGGCATCCCTCGCCGAGCTTCGCGAGGAAGAGGCGTTCGACGCTGACGGAGAAAGTCGTGCGCGCACAGCCGGCGGCGGCGTAGAGCGCGACCTCGGCGCTGCGGCTTTGGATGGCGACGGCGCCCTGGCCCGCGGCCGGTACCATGCGGTCCAGCGAGACGGGCTCGAGCACGAGGCCCGGCCAGCTGGCGATGCCGAGGCGGTTCAGGCCGGAAGCGGCCAGGTAGGAGGCATCAGCGTCGCCTTGGGCGAGCTTCTTGAGGCGCGTGTCGACGTTGCCGCGCAGTTCGGTCCACTGCGCCTGCGGGAAGGTGAGGGCGCCTTGGGCGCGGCGCCGCGGGCTGCCGGTCGCGATGAGCTTCGGCGTCGCGACGTCGGCTCGGCGGACCAGCACGTCGCGCGCGTCTTGCCGCGGCAAGCAGGCGGCGATGGCCAAGCCGGCGGGCATCTCGGTGGGGAGGTCCTTGGAACTGTGGATGGCCAAGTCGGCTTCGCCGCGCAGGAGCGCCTGCTCGAGTTCGGCGGTGAAGAGACCCTTGCCGCCTTGCTTCTCCAAGGACCAAGCGGCTTGGCGGTCGCCGGTGGTCGTGAGGATGCGCACTTCCGTCGGACGGCCCAAGGCCGCTTCGAGGCGGGCCGCGGCGTCGCGCGTCTGCTGGAGGGCGAGCGGGCTGCCGCGGGTGACGATGATGATCGGGCCGGCCATGGTCAGAACCCGATGATGCCGGCCTTCATGAGCGCCATGACGAGCCAAGCGGCGGGGACGAGCAGGTTGGCCGTGAGCGTGAGGGTGGCGGCGAGGCGGATCCAATCCCACGGGCGGTCCTGTCCGCCAATGTAGGCGCAGACGGCGCCGGCGAGGGCGGTGGGGATGCCGATCCAGGTGCCGACCATGACGTCGCGGCCAAAGGGGTCCTTGACGTAGTCGAGGTAGACGAGCCCGCCTTTGCGGCTCATCACGACGGCCGCCGCGCAGGCGCCGGCGCCGATGAGCACGGCCAGAATCTGGACGAGGCGGTAACCGCCGATCTCTTCTTCCCGGGTGGACGACATGAGGCCCTTATCCAAGTCCCCCTCGGCGGGACTTCCAAGTTTCAAGTTTCCCGCGGGGTGGATTTGTCGGGCGCTGGCTCCGACAAAGGCGGTGGCGTCGCCAGGTTTTGGCCGAAGCCTGCGGAAGTGGGCTTGAAGGGGTGCTTGAGCAAGCCGAGCACCGTGTGTTCGACCGGCTCGTGGATGCCGAAGTCCTGCGGCTGACGGTCCGTGGGCATGTAGTGCGTGCCGAAGAGGATGTCCCAGAGCGGCAGGAAGCTGGCGAAGTTCTTGTCGATGGCCGCCGGGTCCTTCGAGTGGTGCCAACGGTGGTAGACCGGCGAGGTCACGATGTGGCGGAAGGGACCCCAATCCCACTCGACGTCGGCGTGGCCGAGCAGGGCGAAGATCCCGAGCGCCGGGCCGGCCGAGGCGGCCGCGACCGGGTCGAAGCCGAGCAGGATGAACGGAAACACCAGCAACGCGTTGGCGACGACGTCATTGATGGGATGCGCGCGCACGCCGCTCAGCCAGTCGAGCTGCTCGGAACTGTGGTGCACGGCGTGGAAGCGCCAGAGGCGTTTGCCGTGGAACCAGCGGTGGATCCAATAGAGCAGGAAATCGCCGAGCAGGAAGGCCAAGGCGAATTGCGGCCAGCGGGGCAGGTGCCCGATCGGCCCGAAGCCGCGGTACTGGCCGGCTTTCAGCGTCTCCAGCGGAATCACGCCGGTCGGCACGAGCACCAGGAAGCCCAGGATGCTGATGACGACGAGGTTCAGCGGGTTCGAGAGCAACGCGTTGACGACGCCGCTGCAGAGGTCGGTCCAGACCTGCGGACGCCACCAAGGGCGCTCCTGCTTGTTGCCGAAAAGGTGCTCCACCATCCAGAACAGCGTCACGAGGAACGCCACCGAGAACAGGTAAGTCGCCATGGGCTTCAGGCCTCGGTGGAATCAGCGGGGAGCGGCGGGGTCGCGGCGTCGAACTCCAGGAGCTCGCCGGGTTGGCAGTCCAAGGCGCGGCAGATCGCCTCGAGCGTCGAGAAGCGGATGGCCTTGGCTTTACCGGTCTTGAGGACGGAAAGGTTGGCGAGGGTGATGCCGACGGTCTCCGACAGTTCGGTCAGGGACATCTTGCGTCGCGCGAGGGCGACATCGAGGCGGATGACGATGGCCATGGTCTTAGATGACGAGGTCTTGTTCGGCCTTCAGCGCCAGGGCCTGCTGCAGGCTCCAGCCGAGGACGAGGTTGAGTAGGCCGGCGATGACGATGCCGAGGTTGAGGCCGAGCACGCCGCAGACCACGGTGATGAGGCCGACGCGCTTGAGCGTGCGGGCGTTGTCGGCGGTGATGACCTGGCCCTCGGCGAACGCCGCGAATAGCTGTCGCACCAACCAGATGAACCCGAGGATGAGCACGGCGAGCAGGGCGATCACCGCCACAGTGCCGCCGCGTTTCTCGGGATGGTCGACGAGGTCCTGGTATTGGTTGGCTTCCTTTTGCGCGTTGGCGAGGGCGAGGACTTCGGTCGGTTTGGTTTCGAAGAGGGCGATGAACTTGGCCGGGGCTTGCTTGAACTCGGCGATCTGCGCGGTGCGCTTTTCGTCGAGGTTGATCTTCACCAGCGCGGCGGGGTTGGTGGCGACGGTCAGCAGCAACCAGCCGCTGAAGAGGACCCCGAGGACAAGGAGGGTCGTGCAGAGGAAGCGGCCGACTTTGCCGGTGCGTCGGATGCTTCGCTCAAGGTCGGAGGGGGCAGGGTTAGGGGGATTACTCATAGGATTTCATACCTATCAGTGATTAATTCACTTAAATCAACTACTATTTACCGATAAACAGTAAATAACTATCGTTAAGAAGGCCAATGCGCCTGTTCAGGCCAACAAACAATGAAGCCGAGGCATAGCCTCGGCTTCGCTAGGGGCATCTCGGTTAGGCTCAGTGGCCGCCGAGGCCTTCGTGCTCCTTGATGTACTCCTGCTTTAGGCCGAGGGCTTCCGGGGCGTGCAGGACGAGCATCTTCATGCGCACATCTGCCGGGATGGTCGCCGCCGTCATCTTGGAGACGACGATCATCAAGGTGATCGACAGCGGCACGGCCCAGATGGCGGGCTGTTCGCAGAGGATACGGAGGAGCGGGTGCGCGACCCAGAATTCCGCGAGCGTGGTGAAGCCGTAGACGTCCGAGAGGGTCGTGAGGAAGATGGAGCCGAGGGCGAGCAGGCCGCCGACGAGCATTCCGGTCGCCGCGCCGCGCATGGTCATGCCGCGCCACCAGACGCTCATGAAGAGCAAGGGGAAGTAGCTGGCCGCCGCGATGGCGAAGGCCTGGCCGACGAGGTAGTTGATGTTCAGCTTCTCGACCTGGGTGCCGAGCACGACGGAGACCACGCCGATGATGACGGCGGCCCACTTGAAGGCCTTGAGGCGCTCCTCCGGCGACGACTCGGGTTTGAGCATGCGGCCGTAGATGTCGTGGGCCAAGGCGCTGGACATCGAGACGAGCAGGCCGGAGAAGGTCGACATGAACGCGGCGAAGGCGCCGGCGCAGGTGATGCCGGAAAGGATGGAGCCGAGCAGCGGGTGGTCGCGGCCGGCGAGCAACGTCGGCAACTCGAGCACGACCTTATCGGTGCCCTTCGAGCCCACCGCTTCATAGAGCTCCGGCGTGAGCGAGCGGCCGATGACGCCGTAGACGGGCGGGAAGACGTAGAACACGCCGATGAGGATCATGACCCACATCGTGGTGCGCTTCGCGGCCACGCCGTCCGGGTTCGTGTAGAAGCGGACGAGGATGTGCGGGAGACCTGCAGTGCCGCAGACGAGCGCGATGATCAGCGAGTAGGTGTAGAGCAGGGAATAGGGCTTCTTGTTCGCCTCGAGGGCGGCCTTCTCCTCCGGGGTCTTCGCAGCCTTGATGGCGGTGTCGACGGCCTTGGTCGTCAGGCTACCGAATGGGGCGATCCACTGCTCGTCCTTGGGGGCCTTGGGCGTGAGGTCCTTGCGTTCGATGCCGGCCGGGGCCGCGGCGACGGTCTCCTGGGCGGTCTTATTGGCCGCGAGGTGCTGCTGGTAATGGCCGACGATCGAGGCCAGCACGAAGATCGGCACCGTGATGGCGAAGACCTTGAGCCAATACTGGAAGGCTTGGACGAGGGTGATGCCCTTCATGCCGCCGAGCGAGACGTTCAGGGTGATGACCGCCCCGACGACGATGACGCCGACCGAGTAGTGCAGGCCGGGGAAGATGTAGGCCAGCGTCGTGCCGGCGCCCTTCATCTGCGGCATCGTGTAGAAGAAGCCGATGAACAGCACGAAGCAGACGGCGATCTTGCGGAAGAGCGGTGAATCGTAGCGGCCTTCGGCGAAGTCCGGGATGGTGTAGGCGCCGAAGCGGCGGAGCGGCCCGGCGATGAACAGCAGCAGGAAGAGGTAGCCGCAGGCGTAGCACACCGGATACCAGAGCGCGTCGTAGCCGTTGAGCATCACCATGCCGGCGACGCCCATGAAGGAGGCCGCCGAGAGGTATTCGCCCGAGATGGCGGAGGCGTTCCAGCCTACGGAGACCGAGCGGCCTGCGACGAAGAAGTCGCCGGCGCTCTTGGACCGGCCGGCGGTCCAGAAGCCCATGCCCACGGTGACCACGACCGTGATCAGCGAGAAAAAGGCGATCCAAGGGTCGATGTCCTTGGTGGCCGGTTCTGCGGCGAGGAAGGCGAGGAGGGCGTGCATGTTACTTGGTCAGGCCGTCCTGGGCGGCTTGGGCTTCGGCGTCCTCGAGGGCGATGGAGCGCTGGATGAAGACGAAGGAGATGATCCACACGAACGGGAAGAACAGCACCCCGAGGATCAGCCACGTCAGGGTGAAGCCGAACACGCGTTGGGCCATGAACTCGGGCTGTAGGTAGTTCAGCAAGGGCAGGGCGACGAGCGCGACCACGAAGCAGAGGGCGCAGGCGATGGACAGCTTGAGTTGGCCGCGCATCAGGCGCGCCAAGAACGCATCCGAGTGGATGTGGTCGGGGGAAGAGTGGGGCTCTTTCATGGGGGTGGCCTCATCCAAGCCAACGAATGGGGGAATGCAATCGTTTGAGCGGGGGACGGTCGGTCGATTTCACCGATTAGCCTTAACATCCTTGGGGCAGCAGCTTTCTTCTTTAACCCACAATCAATACCCCAATGTCTAAAACCACGCTCGTCCTCATCCTCGCCCTCGGCCTCGGGGGTGGCTTCCTGATCGCCCGTTACGCGTTCCCGGCCCCGGCGCCCGTGGCTGTCGAAACGCCTAAGCCCGTCGTCTCCGAACCAGTCGCGCCCGTCGCCAAAGCCCGCGGGCCCCGCACCATCGAGGCGCCCGTCGGCGCGGTGAAGTCCGAGGACGACATCGCCAAGGAAGAGTTCAAGGCCCGCGCCAAGGCCTTCGGTGAAGAAACCAAGCGGATGGTCGAAGAGATCTCCGGCGGTGACCAAGCCAAGCTGCAGCGCGCGATGTTCGCGGGCATGTCGAAGCCCGAAGGCATGGCCATCATGAACGAAGCCCGCGAGCTCGGCGAAGCCATGCGCAACGCCACCCCGGCCGAGCGCGAAGCCCTCGGCCAGAAGGCCATCGCCCTGCGCGACCGCGCCCTCAATGCGCTCCGCGCCGAGATGGCCGCGCTGAACAATCCGGCGCCCGCGGCGCCGGTGACCGCTCCGGCCGAGGCTGGCGCTCCCGCCGCCCAGCCCGCGCCGGTGATCATCATGTAAGGTTGGTTCACCCGCCAAAGAAGAAGGGCCAGCTTGCGCTGGCCCTTTTGCTTGGCGGACTGTCCGACGCTTACTTCGTCGTGTACTCGGCCTGCGCGCCCTTGATGTTGCGCTTCTGGACCCAGGGCATGAGGGAGCGGAGACGCTGGCCGGTCTTTTCGATCGGGTGGTTCTCGCCCTTCTTGAGGAGCTTGTTGTAGTTCTTCAGGCCGGTCTTGTATTCCTTGACCCACTGGGCCGTGAACTTGCCCGACTGGATTTCCTTGAGGATCTCGCGCATCGCCTTGCGGGAAGCGCTGTTGATCACGCGAGGGCCGCGGGTGATGTCGCCGTACTTGGCGGTCTCGGAGATCGAGAAGCGCATGCCGGAGATGCCGGACTCGACCATGAGGTCGACGATCAGCTTCAGCTCGTGCAAGCACTCGAAGTAGGCCATCTCGGGCTGGTAGCCCGCTTCGACGAGGGTTTCGTAGCCGACCTTGACGAGTTCGGAGGCGCCGCCGCAGAGGACAGCCTGTTCGCCGAAGAGGTCGGTCTCAGCTTCTTCCTTGAAGGAAGTCTTGATGACGCCGGCGCGGGTCGAGCCGATGCCCTTGGCCCAAGCGAGGGCGGTCTTGGTGGCCTTGCCGGAGACGTCCTGCTGGATGGCGATGAGGGCAGGGACGCCCTTGCCTTCGACGTACTGGGCGCGGACGACGTGGCCCGGGCCCTTGGGGGCGACCATGGCGATGTCGACGTTCTTGAGCGGCTTGATCAGCTTGTAGTGGATCGAGAGGCCGTGGATGAAGAGGACCGTCTTGCCGCCCTTACCGAGGTTCGGGGCGATGTCCTTTTCCCACACGTCGGCCTGCTTCATGTCGGGGATACCGACGAGCATGACGTCCGCGCGACGGACGGCTTCGGCGGTCTCGTAGACCTTGAAGCCCTTCTTCTTCGCGGCTTCCGCCGACTTCGAGCCCTTGTAGAGGCCGACGATCACGTTGAGCCCGCTGTCGCGCAGGTTCATGGCGTGAGAGTGGCCCTGGGAGCCGAAACCGAGGACGGCGAGGGTCTTGTTCTTCAGGAAGCCGAGATCGGCATCCTTATCAGTGTACACTTTGGCAGGCATGGGTATTTGGTGGAAAAAGGGTTACTTGGAGAGCTTCTTGAGGCCGCGGGAAAGGGCGACGTTGCCGGTGCGGGCGGTCTCGAGGATGCCGTACGGGCTGATGAGGTCGAGGAAGGCGCCGATCTTGTTCTCGTTGCCGGTGAACTCGATGACGAGGGAATCGTGGGCCACGTCGACGACCTTGGCGCGGAAGAGGGCGGCGACTTCGAGGATTTCGGTGCGGGTCTTCTTGTCGCACTTCACCTTGCAGAGGATGAGCTCGCGGGCGACGTGGTCGACTTCCTCGCGGGAGAAGTCATGGACGGTGATGACGTTGATCAGCTTGTCCAAGGCCTTGACGCAGCGGTCGAGGGCGGCGTCGTCGGCGATGACGGTCGCGGTGATGCGGGAGTAGGCCGGATCGTGGGTCGGGCCGACGTTGAGGGTCTCGATGTTGAAGCCGCGACCGGAGAGCATGCCGGCGACTCGGGCCAGGACGCCGAACTTGTTTTCGACGAGGGCGGAGAGCGTGTGCTTCTTCTTGATGGGCGTCATGGCGATGGTGAAGGTGGAAAGGGTGGACGGAGAGGGACTCGAACCCACGACATTCTGCGTGTAAAGCAGACGCTCTAACCAACTGAGCTATCCATCCGAGGGAAGGTTGGGTATAGGGAAGCCCCCCGCCTTTTGTCCACTATGAAAACCGCCCCCAATGCTTGCTCAGCGGGGCCTAAAGCCTTCATAATCGGGCACATGGACCCAGTCCGCACCCAACGTATCCGCCAAGCCCTGGAGGCCCTGACTTCCCCGGGAGTCGGAAAAGAGGGTGTTTTAGAGTCTTTAAAGGTGCTGGATGCAGAGGTTTCGCAGCCTGACTCGGGCCTGCCGGGCGACTTGGATCATTACCTGCGGCGGCGTTCTTATGAGAAAGCCTTGGTCTTTTTGAATGGGGGTACTCCGGGGGCCGGCACTTGCGGACGCGGCGCATGAACGAGAATCCTTTCGAGAAGTTGGACCCGACGGGGCTGCCGCCAGGGCCTCCCCCGAAGCCGGTCGTGCCGGCCGCCAAGGCTAAGCCGAAGCTCGGGAAGATCATCCTGCAGTACGAGCGCGCCGGCCGCGGGGGCAAAGAGGTGACCATCCTCAAGGGGCTGTGGTTGGAGTCCCAAGAGAACCGCATGCGTGAGGCGCTGCTCAAAGAGATGAAGCGTGCGCTCGGCACCGGGGGGGCGCTCGAGGCGCGGGAAATCGTCCTGCAAGGCGATCGCCGGGAGACGGCCAAGGCGTGGCTGCTCAAGGAAGGCTTCACGACGAACCTGTGAGGCTGGAAACCGCTCGCCTCAGTCGCTTCGGCCGATAGGGTAGGGGCGTGTCCGCCGTTCATCCGAACTTGATCGACCTCGCTGGTGCGCATGCGCCCGTGGCGGAGGTCTGCGCCCTGCTGCGCGCGGCCGGCGGTCGGCCCTTGCTGGTCGGTGGTTGCGTGCGTGATGCGTTGCTCGGCTTGCCCGTCGGCGAGATCGACATCGAAGTCTACGGCTTGGGCTCGCGTCAGGTCGAAGCCGCCCTCCGCCGTCGCTTCGGCATCGTGACCGTGGGCGCGGCCTTCGGCGTCACCAAGGTGAAGGACCATCCGATCGATGTCTCCGTGCCCCGCCGCGAAAACCGCACCGGCGCCGGCCATCGCGATTTCGAAGTGCTGGCCGACCCGACGATGACGCCGAAGGACGCGGCCGAACGGCGCGACTTCACGGTCAACGCCATCCTCTGGGACCCCGCCACCGGTGAACTCATCGACCCGTGGGGCGGCCTCGCCGACCTGCAACGGAAGGTCTTCCGCCACGTGTCCGCCAAGTTCTCCGAGGATCCTTTGCGCGTGCTCCGCGCCATGCAGTTCGTGGCCCGCTTTGGTTTCGCGGTTGCTCCGGAGACGGTCGAGCTTTGCCGCGGCCTGACGCAGGAGGGCCTTCCGCCTGAACGCTTGATGGAGGAATGGAAGAAGCTCCTGCTGCGCGGCCGTCAGCCCTCGCTCGGGCTGCAGTTCCTGCAGGATTGCGGCTGGATCCGTTTCTACCCTGGCCTGCAAGCCATCGTCGATGTGCCGCAGGACCC
>JBEGRN010000041.1:0-10242 GCA_041180425.1 Verrucomicrobiota bacterium | reverse complement strand
GGCTGGTTGATGAGGTTGGCGTAGCTGAAGACCATCTCGTCGTAGCGGTCGTTGTACTGCAGGGCGACATCGAGGGTCATCCGGCGCTGCCCAGGCTTCGGCTTCTCGCCATCGGCCATCACGCGCGGGTTGGCCAAATCGGTGAAATCGACCTCGGCCGAGATCAGGATAGGCTTATCGAAGAGGCGCTCCTCATTGGCGTTGAGGAAGGATACATACTCGGCGATGCCTTCCTTGAACTCGAACTTGTCGGCGCGGTTGCTGCGGTGGTCCTTCATCTCGACGGTGATGCCGGGGACGAGGAAGGCCAGTTCGCGCATGCGGCGGACGAGCGTGTCGTACTTGAACTCCTGCGTCGCGACGAAGATTTCCGGGTCCGGATGGAAGGTGATCTTCGTGCCCGTGCGCTTGGTCTTGCCGATGACCTTGATGGCCTGCGTGACTTCACCGCGGCAGAACTTCATCTGGTGGACCTCGCCTTCGCGGCTGACTTCGGCGATGAAGCTGTCGGAGAGCGCATTGACGCACTTCGCGCCGACGCCGTTGAGGCCGCCGGAGACCTGGTAGGCGCCCTTGTCGAACTTACCGCCGGCGTGGAGGTTGGTCAGCACGAGCTCCAGGGTGGGGATCTTCTCCTCCGGGTGCATCGCGACCGGGATGCCGCGGCCATCGTCCTCGACGGAGAGCGAGCCGTCCGCGTGGATCTCGACCTTGATGCTCTTGCAATAGCCGGCGAGCGCTTCGTCGATCGAGTTGTCGACGATTTCGTAGACGCAGTGATGCAGGCCGGTCTCGTTCGTATCGCCAATGTACATACCTGGACGCTCGCGCACGGCCTTGAGGCCCTTGAGGCGCTTGATGTCGGAGGCACCGTATTCTTCCTTGCCGGCATGCTTGCCGCGGTTGGGAGATTTATCAGAATTTTCGCTCATTTTTTGGTAGTAAAATAGGGGTGGATAACCCGCTCAGGAGCGGGTCCCTAAAGCCTGTTTTTCACAGCGTTTTCTGCAATAGGAAACGAGGGGTGAACGAATGTTTTTCCCTCAGCAGAAACGCCTACTTATCAACCCCTTACGAAAACTTATAAGGGGCTTAAGAAACGCTTGTTCACAGGCTTTTTCGCACCCTCTGCACAGGGTCATCCACAGGGGGGCGTTAGACCCCCGTCAGGAAGTCGACCGCCGCTTGCACGCCGACCGGGCCGCTATCCTCCAAGACATAGTGCCCAGCGTCCGGGAAAAGCCGTTGTTGGGCCTCGGGGAAGCGCTGGACAAACCCAGCCAAGAACGACTCGTCGAAACAGAAATCCCGCAGCCCCCAGAGCAGGAGCATCGGCTTACCCCGCAGGCTCGGCAGGGCCGCTTCGACCGCCGCCAGCACGGGGCGGGTCGGGTGGTCACGCTCCATGGGGATGTCCGCGACGAAGTCCGCCACCGCTTGGCGGCTCGCGATCGTGCGGTAAGGGGCCAGAAAACCGGCCTTAACGGCCTTAGGCAGGGGCTTTTCGACCGCCATCCAGGTCGCCGGCCAGGCAAACCCGTCCAGATGCTGGGCGATGAGCCTGCCGACGACGGGGGCTCGGCAGAGGGCAATCCGCGCAGGGATGCGCTCCGAAAGGAAGGCCCCCGTGTTCGTGACCAGAATCCGGCCGATGCGCTCTGGCAAGCGGGTCGCCAGACCGAACCCAATGGCGCCACCCCAATCGTGCACCCCGAGGTGGAAGGTCTTCAGGCCAAGATGCTCAACGAGCCCTTGGACGGCTTGGATCCGGTCCTCCAGACGGAGGAAGCGGCCCGGGCGGGCCGACAGCCCCATTCCAAGGTGGTCGGGGGCGATGACCCGGTGGCCTTTGGCGGCCAAGGCCAGGATCAGGTTACGCCACAAAAAGGACCAAGAAGGGTTGCCGTGCAGGAGCAGGACCGGCTGGCCGTCCCGTGGGCCATGATCGACGTAGCGCAGGGCACCGTCGGGCGTAGCCCAGCTTTGGACCTCAAAGGGGTAAAGGGCCTTCACCTCGGGGGGCAAGGCGGCTGGATCGGGGGTTAGCATTCGACGGCAAGCATGAGGCTGGCGAGGCCGCTCCCGATGCCCAGCAAGGCGGCCTTCTCGCCCCGACGGACCCGCCCCTCGGCGCGAGCCAAGGCCAGCGTCGCCGGCAGGGAGACCGAGCCGACGTTCCCCAGACGGTCGAACGACTGATAGTCCTTCGCGGGATCCAGGCCGAGGCGTTCGAAGAGCAACGACGAATGCCGCCGGCCAACTTGGTGCGTGATGATGCGGTCAGGCGTCGTTTCCTGCCAACCGCTCTCAGCCTTGAAGCGCCCCCAGCAACGCTGGGCGAGGCCGACGCCCGCGGCGAGCAGCGCCTCGGAATCCGTGCGCATGTCGAGCTCGTCGGACGACGTATCGCCTTCGCACAACGCGTTGGCGGAAGAATCGGTCTCCCAGGCGCCGGCGAGCAAGCGGATGGAGTCCGGGCCCGCCAAGTCGTCGCGCGACACCACCGCGGCCGCACCGCCGGCACCGATGGTGAGGTTCGCGAAATACGGCTTGATGCCATCACGGGTCAACGTGAGGTCCTCGTTGAGCAGGCGGATCGTGCGTTCGACGAGCGGACGGCCGTTTTCGCCGGAGCAGACCAACGCGCGGCGGATCTGGCCCGACTCGACCAAGCCGGCGGCGAGGACCACGGCGTTGAGGAAGCCCAAGCAGGCGTTGGAGACATCGAGAATCTGCGCCTGCGGCCCCAAGCCCAGCAACCCGTGCACATAGGCAGCGGTCGAGGGCTCGAGCCGGTCACGGCAGACCGACGAATGAATCAGCAGGTCGATGTCAGCAGGGCCGACTTGGGCCGACTGCAGCGCGCGGCGGCCGGCCAAGGCGGAGATTTCGGAAGGCCGGATGGCCTGCGGCCAGAAGCGGCGCTCCTGGATGCCCGTCATCAGCTCCAAGCGGCCTTCGGGCAGCTTCAAGCGCGTGTACAGAGGCGCCAGGCGGCGCTCCACTTCATCGGAGCTCCAGACTTCCGGCGGCAGTTCGGCGACGAGGCCGGTCAGGACTGAACGCTTGAACTGCACGTTCAGAGAAGTCGGGAAGAGGCCTTGACCAGTTCCTCGTCGAAGAAGTTAAGGCCCATGCCGGCGTCGACCACGATGCCTTGCCCGTTGACGCCGCTGGAACGCGGCGAGAGCAGCCACACCGCGGTGTCGGCGACCTCCTGCGTCTTCAGGGCTTCCTTGCGGAGCGTCATCTTCTCGGCGTGCAGGTAGTTGTCGAGGTAGCCCGGGATGCCCGCGCTGGCGCTGGTCTTCAGCGGCCCGGCGTTGACGCTGTTGAAGCGCACGCGCGTGTCGGCGGAGAAGGACTTGGCCAAGAAGCGGCTGGCGGACTCGAGGGCCGCCTTGATCGGCGACATGTAGCCGTAGTTGGCGGCGGTCACCTGCGAAGAGATGCCGATGGAGACGACGGAAGCGTCCTTCGCGAGGTGCGGCTTGAGCGCGCGGGCGAGCTCCACCAAGGAGAAGCAGGAAATGGCCGTGGCCTGCAGGAAATCCGCGCGCACGGTCTCATGGAACGGCTGCATACCGCGGGAGAAGTTAGCGAAGGCGACGCTGTGCAGCACGCCGTGGATCGGGCCATGGTCGCGGCCGACGGCGGCGGCGAGGGCCACGGTCTCTGCTTCGCGCTCGAGGTCGCACAGGTAAGTCGGCTTGCCGTCCAGGAGACCCTTCAAGGAATCCAGGCGGGCCTGCGAGCGCACGGAATAGACCACCTTGGCGCCTTCGGCCTCCAACGTCTTGGCCACATGCCAGGCGACCGACTTCTTGTTGGCCACGCCGAGGACGAGGAAGGTTTTGCCGCTGAGGCCGAGGAACGACATGGCGGGATTTCAGGCGGGCTGGTCGACGAGGGCGAGCGCGAAACGCAACGTCAGGACGGCCTTACCGTCGCGGCGGACCGTGCCCGTGAGGAAATGGAACTGCTGCAGCGTCTCCACATGCTTGACCTCGATGACGACCGTGTCGCCGGGCTTCACCATGCCCTTGAACTTGGCTTCTTCGATGCGGCAGAGCACCGGCGTCTTGCCGTCGGGGGCGCCGCCTTCGGCCTGCAGCTTGCGGGTGAGGTAGACCGCGCCGGCCTGGAAGACCGATTCGCACAGCAAGACGCCGGGCGTGATCGGGTTGCCGGGATAGTGCCCGGCATAGAAAGGCTCGTCTGCCCGGAAAGTCCGGGTGCAGATGGCACCGTCGGGCCGGACTTCCTTGATCTCATCCAAGAAGAGGAAAGGCGGACGGTGCGGGATGGTGGCGAGGACTTCCGACAGCATGCGGGAAAAATGCCCCCAGAACCCTCGACTAGCGACACGAAAACACCCTCGAGACGTTTGCTTTTTCCGGGGAACGGCCCAAGTTGAGAGGGGTATGAAAGCCCTCGCCACCATGCTCCTCTCCCTCCTCCCCTTCCTCGGCAACGCCGCGGACCGCCTCGCCGTCGGCGACGCCCTGCCGGCCGTGACCTGCAACGACCAGGACGGCAAGCCGGTCGATGTGGCCGCCGAAGGCGCCAAGGGCTACCTGCTCGTCTATTTCTACCCCAAGGCCAAGACGGGCGGCTGCACCAAGCAAGGCTGCTCCCTCCGCGACAGCTGGGCCGACCTCTCCAAGCTCGGCGTCAAGGTGCTCGGCGTGAGCACGGACGGCGAAAAGCTCCAGAAGGAGTTCCGCGACGAACAGAAGTTCCCCTTCCCGCTCCTGGCCGACAAGGACAAGAAGGTCGTCGCCGCCTTCAAGGTCCCCACCACGATGGGCTTCGCCAGCCGTTGCGCCTACCTCTTCAAGGACGGCAAGTGCGTCTACGCCGACAACAAGGGCCACACGGGCGACCAAGCCCAGCAGATCCTCGAGTTCCTCAAGAAGTAAACGAAACTTCCCGGTAAACAAAAAGGCCGCCTCGGATGAGGCGGCCTTTTTCATGCCCTGCGCGGAACTCAGTGGCCCTTGATCGGGAAGAGGTCCGTCACGCTGTTGTTGCCGTGGATACGGCGGATCGCATCGGCCAGCAAAGGCGCGATGGACAGGACGGTGATCGGCAGGCCGCGGGTCTCGATGGGCACGGAATTCGTCGTGATGACCTCGTCGATGAAGCCGGAGCGCAGGCGCTCGTAGGCGATCTCCTGGATCATGCAGTGCGAAACCATCGCACGCACCGAACGGGCGCCGTTCTTCTTCAGCAGCTCGGCGGCGGCGGTCAAGGTGCCGGCCGTCTCGGTCATGTCGTCGACCAGGATGATGTCACGGCCTTCGACCTCGCCGACGAGGCTCGTCGCCTGGACGGTCGTGGCGCTGGTGCGGCGCTTGGCCACGAAGCCGTACGGCAGGTGCAGCATGTCGGCGACGGCGGAAGCGTACTTCAAGCCACCGACGTCCGGCGAGAACACCGTGGCGTCCTTCAGCCAAGCCTTGTCCTTGATGTGCTTGTAGAAGACCGGCGAGGCGTAGAGATGGTCGACGGGGATGTCGAAGAACCCCTGGATCTGCTGGGCGTGCAGGTCGACGGTCAGGACGCGGTTGGCGCCGGCGGCCGTGAGCAGGTTGGCGACGAGCTTGGCCGTGATGGGCACGCGCGGCTTGTCCTTACGGTCCTGGCGGGCGTAGCCGAAGAACGGGATGACGGCGGTGATGCGGGCGGCCGAAGCGCGGCGCAAGGCGTCGATCATGATCAACAGCTCCATGATGCGGTCGTTGGCCGGCGCGCAGGTGGGCTGAATGATGAACACGTCGCACCCGCGGATGTTCTCGTTGATCTGGACGAACGTCTCGCCGTCCGGGAAGCGGTTGACCGTGGCCGAACCCAAGGGCGCGCCGAGGTTCTGGCAGATTTCCTGGGCGAGCGCCGGGTTGGCGTTCCCAGAGAAGATTTTCATCGCGGGCAAGGTCATGGATTGGAACGGGCTCCAGCGTCCAAGGACGCGACGAGCGAATCAACCTTTTTGAACAGGTCGGGGAGTTTTCGGGACAGCACGACCAAGCGACGCTCCAAGCCGATGGGGATGGCCGGCGTGCCATTGTAGAAGCCGCCGGCGGGAATGTCGACGAAGACGCCCGTCTGGGCGCCCAGCTGCACGCGGTCGCCGAGGTGCAGGTGGCCCGCCACGCCGGACTGTCCGCCCAGCACGCAGTAGTCGCCCAACGTCGTGCTGCCGGCGATGCCGACCTGCGCCGTGATGAGGCATTGCTGGCCGATGCGGACGTTATGGGCGATCTGGACGAGGTTATCGATCTTCGTGCCGCGACCAATGACGGTCTGGCTGAAACGTGCGCGGTCGATGGTGGTGTTGGCGCCCACGTCGACGTCGTCGCCGAGGACGACGTTGCCGATCTGCGGGATGCGGTGAATCTGGCCACCGGCGGGTTCATAGCCGAAGCCGTCCGAACCGATGACCACGCCGGCCTGCAGGCGGCAACGTGCGCCCAAACGGCAATAGTCTGCGACGGTCACGCCGTTCTTCAGCCAGGAACCTTCCCCGACGACAGCTTGAACTCCGATCAGGCAATGGGCCTCGAGCACCGCGCCAGCGCCGACCTGGGCGCCGGCACCGATGACGCAGAGCGGGCCGACGTGAGCGGAAGCGTCCACGACGGCGGTGGCGGCGACCACGGCGCTCGGGTGGATGCCCGCGGCCGGCTTGGGCCACAGCCGCGCCTCGATGGCGGCGCACACGAGGGCCAAGGCGTAGGAAGGCTTCGCGACGCGCAGGAACGCCTGCCCGGCGGCGGGCTGCCCGGCGTAGTCGGTCGGCACCAAGATGACGCCGGCCTTCGAGCCAGGCACCTCGGTCGCATACTTGGGGTTACCCAAGAAGGACAAGTCCTCGGGACCAGCTTCCGCCAAGGAAGCCAGGGACCTCACCTGCCCCGCATAACTACCCTCGACCTGCGTGGCCCCCGTGAGGGCGACGAGTTGCGAGAGGTCGAGGGAAATGGCCATGGAGCGGAAACAAAGCGCCCCTGACTGGCAGGGGCGGTTGCGGTTATTTCGCGGCCGGCTTGTCGCCAGCGGGAGCCGCCGGGGCGGCGGGCGCCGCAGGCGCAGCGGGAGCGGCGGCGGGCTTGTAGTTGTCGTTCAGGACCTTCACGACTTCATCCGTGATGTCGAGGGAAGCATCGGTGTAGAGCGAGATGCCTTTCGGCAGGACGAGCTGAAGGGACTTGGCCTTGGAGAGCTTTTCGACTTCCGCGCGCACTTCGGCGCCGATGGTCTTGGTCATTTCAGCCTGACGCTGCTGGATCGTGGCGTTGGCTTCCTGGATGAACTTCTCGAGTTCGCCGCGGCGCTGCTGGTAGACTTCGACCTTCGCCTGGAATTCGGTCTGGACCGACTTCTTGCCGGCGTCGCTGAGGAGCGGGCTCTGGCCGCGCTTCTGGATGGCTTCCAGTTCGGCGCGGATGGCGTCGACTTCCTTGCCGCGCTCGTTGATGGCGGCCTGGGCGGCGTCCTTGGACTTCTGGATCTCGCCCTGGATGGCCACGGCCTTACCGTACTTCTTCATGACCTCTTCGGCGTCGACGACCCCGACGTTCGGGGCGGCGGCGCGCAAGGTGACGGCGGCAAAAGCGAGGGCTAGGAAAAACGGCTTCATAGTGAGGAAAGGAAGGAGGTTGGCGGATGGGTTGGCAATCAAAAGACGGTGCCGAAGCTGAAGTTGAACTTCATGCCGCCACCATTGAGGTCGGCTCCCGTGGAGGGATTCTTCGTGGTCTGCAAGGGGTAGCCGAAATCGAGGCGCATGACCGCGCCGCCGAGGAGGATGCGCATCCCTACCCCGATGTCGGAGTTGGCTTCGGAGAGGCTGAAACGGGCGGCGTCCTTGTTGACGAAGCCGTAGTCGTAGAACGCGGCGAAGCGGAGGTTGTCGGCCGCCTTGATCGTGTATTCCGCGCTCAGGTAACCGTACGTCAGGCCACCCACCGGCTGGTTGCCGTTGGTGGTGTCCCACGTCGCGGCCGCCCCGACGTCGTTGTAGTCGAAGCCGCGCATGTCGTAGGCGCCGCCGAGGTAGAAGCGTTCGTAGAACGGGAGGTTGCCGCCCGAACCGGCGATCGTGCCCACGCGGCCGATCAACCCGAGGGTCTGCTCGGCGGTGGGGGACAGCAGGAACCACTTGCCGGTACGCAGCTCGGTCTTGAAGTAATCCAGGTTGCCGCCGAGGCCGTTGCCGGCGATCTCCTCGGACAGGGAGAGCCGCGAACCCTTGGTCGGGAAGTTGTATTCGTCGCGGGTGTCCTGCACCAAGGAGAGCGTGACCGACGAGATCGTCTTGGGGTGGCCTTCCTCGGCCTTGACGTCAAGGGGCGCCGTGGCGGTGACGCTGCCCACGCTGACGCGGCGGAGGTCGTAAGCGATGCGGCCTTCGACGGCGCCGAAGAGCCGGCGGCGGGCGTAGACGCCGACGCCTTCGTTGACGACGTTGTAGTTGGCGGAGAAATAGCCGGTATAGCGGCGTTCGATCTTGTAGCCGACGGCGAGGTCGCGCTGCCAGAGCGCGGGCTCTTCGAACGAGTGCTCGAAGGAGTTGGAGACGCTGCCCGCCTGCACGCGGACGCGGAACTTCTGGCCGCCGCCGCGGTACCAACCCTCGGGGTTGGTGTAGTCGAAATTACCTTCGGAATACTCGACGAAACCGACGAGCTGCTCGACCGTGCTGTAACCAGCGCCGAAGCTGACGGAGCCCGTGCTGCCTTCCTTTACGATGACGCGGAGGTCGCTCTGGTTCGGGACCGGCGAAGGGACCGGGATGACGCGGACTTCCTCGAAGAACTGCGTGTTGCGCAGACGGGCCTCGGACACGCGGGCGCGGGCCAAGTCGAAGACTTCACCGGGGCTCAAGGCGAGTTCGCGGGCGATGACGGTCGCGCGGGTCTTCGTGTTGCCTTGGATGTCCAAGGAACGGACGATGAAGCGTTCGCCTTCCTGGACCTTGAAGGCGACGTCGATGACGCCGGTCTGCAGGTTCGGCGTACGGACGGCCTCCACTTGCGCGTTCAAGTAACCCATCTGCCCGTAGTACTCCTTGAGCTTCTCGGTGGCGGCATCCAGCGCCGGCGTGGCGAAGGCTTCGCCGCTGAGGAAGCGATCGACTTCGGGACGGTAGGCCCCGCGGCGCAAGGACGGCTCCGCGACCACCTTCTGCAGGGCTTCGGTCGAGAAGACCGGATTCACCGCGCCCAGCTTGTTGCCGGCGATGGTCAAGGCGCCGATCGTGTAACGACGGCCCTCCTTCACCTTGAAGACGACATCGAGCTTCCCGGAACCATCCTGGAGGTCCTTGATGGTGCAGGCCTTGGCCGGATCCTGCTCGAGGACTTCGACGTCGAGGAAGCCCTTCAGACGGTAGAAGTCGCGGATGCGGTTGCAGTCGCGGCGGTATTCTTCCGGGTCTAAGCGCGGGCTGAACAACGCGCCCAAGAAGAGGTAGGACCAGAAGCCGCGCTCCTCGGTCTTCAGTTCGGCACCCGCGATGATCTCCTTTTCCGTGAGGGCGCTGGCGCCGTCGATGCGGATGACGTCGATCTTCAGGCTGGGGCTTTCGCTGGCGGACAGCACGACCTGCACGCCCGTGGGCACGGTGACGACCTTCGTGGTCAGGACGACGAACGGCCGCTCCTTCCGGAGCTCCTTCTGCAGGGCCGAGACGGCCCGCTGCATCGCGGCGGCGTCCAAAGGTTCACCGACCCCGAAACCAGCGACCTTGAGCGCCTCGGCGTCGAGGTCGAGCAAGTCGGCGCGGCCGCCCTTGACGATTTCGCGCAAGAGAGGCCGGGGTTCCACGATGATCAGCAGGTCGACCTGGCCCGTCTGCGGGTCGAGTTCAGGGACGACCAAGGCCTGGTTGAAGCGTCCGGTGGCGTAGAGCGAGCGCACCGTGCTGGCGACGGCATCGCGGGTAAAGGCTTCGCCCGTCCGCAAGGCCACGTGGCCGAGGACGAAGGACTCCGACGCCTGGCCGCCTTCGGCACGGACCCGGATGGAGCGGACGACCAGGGGCTTTTCGCCTGCCGTCGGGGCGAGCTGCGCCCACCCGGCCAACGGAGCCAAGGCGAGGGCAAAGCAAGCGGCCCGGAGGAAACTCCGGCGGACGGGCAGGTCATTCATTGGCATGTTCTTTGGCAGGAGTTTCGAACCGTGTCAGCCCCGGATTCCAGAGCAGGTCGAGGTCGGCCGTCGGGCCGTTACGGTTCT
>JBEGRN010000040.1:0-13493 GCA_041180425.1 Verrucomicrobiota bacterium | reverse complement strand
GCGCAAGGCCCGCTACCAGGCCAAGGACATCCCGCAGCTCTTCCCCGCCGGCTCCGACATCGTCATCCAGGTCGTCAAGGACCAGATCGGCACCAAGGGCCCGCGCTCCACGACCAACATCGCCTTGCCCGGCCGCTACCTCGTCCTGATGCCCTTCAGCGGCGCGTGCGGCGTCTCGCGCAAGATCGAGGACAACGCCGAGCGCGACCGCCTCAAGGACATCCTCCGCTCGCTGACCATCCCGGAAGGCATGGGCGTCATCATCCGCACCGCCGGCGAAGGCAAGCAGGCCCGCTGGTTCGTGCGCGACCTGCACATGCTCCTCAAGCGCTGGCAGGCGATCGTCGAGAAGATCAACGCCCCCGACCGCAAGCCCGTCCTCCTCTACCAGGAGCCCGGCCTGATCGAGCGCACCGTCCGCGACTTCCTCACGGAAGAGGTCGACCGCATCCTCGTCGACAACCCGCATGACTTCAAGCTGGTGCAGGACCTCGTCGGCGAGATCTCGCCGCGTTCCCGCTCCCGCGTCGAGCTCTACAGCGACCCCATCCCCGTCTTCGAGCGCTACAACATCGAGCGCCAGATCGAGCAGCTCTTCCAGCGCCGCGTGCCGCTCCCGAGCGGCGGCGAGATCGTCATCGACGAGACCGAGGCGCTCACCGCCATCGACGTCAACACGGGTTCCCACCGCGGCAAGGAAGGCAAGGACGGCAGCTTCATCACCCAGGCCAACCTCGAGGCCGTGACCGAAGCCGCCCGTCAGATCCAGCTCCGCAACCTCGGCGGCCTCATCATGATCGACACGATCGACATGAAGAACGCCAAGGACCGCAAGAAGGTCTTCGACACCTTGCGCGACGCGATGGAGAACGACCGCGCCAAGCACCAGATCCTGCCGATCTCGCAGCTCGGCGTGCTGCAGATGACCCGCCAGCGCCACACCGAGTCGAACACGACCTCGATGTACACCGCTTGCCCGCACTGCCAAGGCCGCGGTATCGTCAAGAACCCGCGCACCGTCTCGGTCGAGGTCCAGCGCAAGCTCTTGGGCCTCATCCGTCGCCTGCGCACCGAGCGCAAGGTCGCCGGCGAGATCGTCATCCGCATCGTCCTGCACCCCATCAACCTCGACCGCATCAAGCTCGAGGATAAGGAGTTCTTCATCGACCTCGAGAAGTCCTGCAACGTCCGCCTGCTCTTCAAGCACGACGCCACGTTCCACGTGGAGACGTTCAAGCTGATGGACGAGCAGGGGAACGACTTCCGCTAAGCCGGCGGCCGCCCGGGGCGTCAGACGCCCCGGCGGGCCCGGTGGGCGAGTAGCCGCAGGCCATTGAGGCACACGATGACCGTGCTGCCTTCATGGACGGCGACGCCCAGCGTGAGCGGGGCGCCCTTGAAGATGACGATGGCGGCCATGGTGAAGGCGGCCCCGACCGAAAGCACGATGTTCACGCGGATCGCCCGGCGGGCGGCTTGGCTCAGTTCGATGGCGGTCAGCAGGCGCTCGATGCGGTCGTCGGTCAGCACGACGTCGCTGGACTCCAAGGCGGCGTCGCTGCCGCGTCCGCCCATGCCGATGGCCACGTCGGCGGCGGCGAGGCTGGGCGCGTCGTTGACGCCGTCCCCGACCATCGCGACCACATGGCCTTCGGTCGAGAGCTTGCGGATGGCCTGCATCTTGGCGTCCGGCGTCAGGCCTGCGCGGTAGCTCTGGATGCCGACCTGTTGGGCGGCGACGGCGGCGGCTTCCTCGCGGTCGCCGGTGAGCATGACCGTGCGGATGCCTTGTTGATGGAGGGCGGCGAGGGTAGGGGCGCTCGCTGGGCGGATGGCGTCGACCAGCGTCGCCCGCACCTGCACGGAGCCATCGGAGGCCCAGACCTCGCTGACGATGGCGCCGGTGGCGACCGGGGCGCCTGGCAGGTCGTGCCCGCCGACGAACTCGCGCGAGCCCACGCTCCAGCGGGCGCCTTCGACCGTACCCGCGATGCCTTGGCCGGGGGAGTTCGAGAGGCCGGTGACCGTTTGGGCGGTGGCGCCTTCGGCTTGGCAGGCCTTGACGATGCCCAAGGCGAACGGATGGGTCGAATTGGCTTCGATCGAGAGCAGGGCGTTGAGGGCACGACGTCGGTCGGCGCCGGCCGGGAAGACCTCCAAGGCGGCGACGGCGGGCTCGCCGGCGGTCAGCGTCCCGGTCTTGTCGAAGCAGACGCAGTCGACGTCGGCGAGGCGCTCGACGGCGGCGCCACCGCGGAAGAGGATGCCGTGGCGGGCTCCGCTGGCGATGGCGGCCAGCACGGCGGAGGGCACCGACAGCACCAGGGCGCAGGGGCTGAGCACGACGAGCAAGGTCATCGCCCGGTAGAGGGCGGAATCCTCGGCGCCCATCGCCGGACGACCGAGGAAGAGCTGCAGGCCGAAGAACGCCGCCGAAGCCGTCAGCGTGAAGATCGCATAGACGTCGCCCCAGCGGTCGATGGCCCGTTGGGCGGGCGCCTTGCTCTCCTGGGCTTCGCGGATGAGGGCGACGATGCGGTGCAAGGCGCTGTCCTTCTCCGCCTTCGTCACCCGGACGACCAGGCGGCCCCAGCCGTTGAGCGTCCCGCTGGAGACGCCGGCGCCGACCCGCTTCTCGACCGGCTTCGCTTCCCCGGTGAGGTTGGATTCGTCGATCCCGCTTTCGCCTTCCACGACGAGGCCATCCGCCGGCACGAGCTCGCCTGGGAGCACCAGCACGGATTGGCCAGGCTGCAGGGAGGAGACCGCCACGACTTGCTCGCGTACGGTCCATCGCGTAGTGCTCGATGGCGCCGGCCGTGCTGAAGAGGAAGAGCAGCAGCACGCCTTCCTCGGGATGGCCGACGCTCCAGGCGCCGGCGGCGGCGAGCAGCATCAGTAGATGGACGTCGATGCGCCGTTCGCGGAGCGCGGCAAGGGCGTCGACGGCGGCATCCCAGCCACCCGCCAGGCAGGCGAGCGCGAGCAGCGTCGGAGCGCACCAAGCGGCCGCGCTCGGCGGCGGGAAGAAGTGGCCGCAAGCGAGCGCGGCGAGACCGAAAAACCCGCAGGTCGCCGCCAAGGCCGCGATTTTTTTCCATTCGCCCGGAGCTTCGTCGTGCATGCGTTCCTTCTACGCATGATATTTCCACGCGTCAATCTCACTACGATGGATAAAGGTTAAACTCGATGTAGTGAATCCGTGTTTACGATTTGCGCGCGCGGTGTTTCGCGGAGGCGGAAAGGCGCGCGACGTCGAGAACGAAAATTCCTCTTGCGCAGTCGCGTGAAATGCCTACACCTTAACCCAGAGTTAACCGCAACGTGACGAACCGAACCGAAACCCCTAGCGAAAGCCTGATCACCGTGTCGCTTCCCCCGAAGCTCCACTCTGATGCGGTCGCCTTTCAGCATCGGTCCGGGTTCGCCACCCTCAGCGAAGTCATCCGTCATGCGCTCGATTGCTATGACGATGCCCGCCCGGCCCTCGAGCCTACTCGATCCCGCCAAGTTTCTTTCCGCGTACCGTCGGAGCTCCGTACTCGCATCACCCGTCAGGCGCGCAACGCCCGGGTAAGCGTGGGGCGAATCGTCAGGGTGGCGCTTCAGGCGCTGCCCTCTAACCCAACAACGATCCAAAATAAGGAAAAAACTATGGCAAAGAAGAAGGCTGCTGCTAAGAAGAGCGCCAAGAAGGCCACCAAGTCGAAGAAGAAGTAATTCTTCTGAGACTTTCCGTCCTTCGTGACGGATGGCCGCCGGTACCCCCGGTAACACAAGGACCCTCGCAAGAGGGTCCTTTTCTGTTTATAGGGGTCGCGGGCGGTGTTGGCTTGAAAACGCCCCTCCGCAGGCTTTGTTTCCCCCTCTAACCCTTCCCAATGAGCACCCCTCCTGCCAACGCCGGCCGCATCACCATCGCCCACGGCAAACTGACGGTCCCTGACCGCCCCATCATCCCCTTCATCGAAGGCGACGGTACCGGTCCGGACATCTGGCGCGCTTCGGTGCGCGTCCTCGACGCCGCCGTGGCCAAGGCCTATGCTGGCAAGCGTCAGATCCAGTGGCTCGAAGTCCTGGCCGGCGAGAAGGCCTTCAACAAGACCCAGAACTGGCTCCCGGAGGAAACCCTCACCGCCTTCCGTGATTACCTCGTCGGCATCAAGGGCCCGCTCACGACCCCGACCGGCGGCGGCATCCGCTCGCTCAACGTCGCGCTCCGCCAGCAGCTCGACCTCTACGTCTGCCTCCGCCCCGTGCAGTGGTTCACCGGCGTGCCTTCGCCCGTCAAGAACCCCGGCAAGGTCGACATGGTCATCTTCCGCGAGAACACCGAGGACATCTACGCCGGCATCGACTTCGAAGCCGGCTCCGAGATCGCCTTGAAGACGCTGGAGTTCATCAAGACCAACTTCCCCAAGGAGTTTAAGAAGATCCGCTTCGGCGCCGAGCAGCCCGGTACCGTCGGCATCGGCATCAAGCCCGTGTCCCGCCCGGGTTCCGAACGCCTCATCCGCTCGGCCATCCAGTACGCCATCACCAACAACCGCAAGTCGCTGACCCTCGTCCACAAGGGCAACATCATGAAGTACACCGAAGGTGCCTTCATGAAGTGGGGCTACGACCTCGCCAAGAGCGAGTTCGGCGCGGTCGAGATCGACGGCGGCCCGTGGTGCAAGATCCCGGAAGGGAAGCCGGGCGCCGGCCTCGTCATCAAGGACGCCATCGCGGACATCACCCTCCAGCAGGTGCTCACTCGCCCGACGGACTTCGACGTCATCGCGACGCTCAACCTCAACGGCGACTACCTTTCCGACGCCCTCGCGGCCCAGGTGGGCGGCATCGGCATCGCCCCCGGCGGCAACATCAACTACCTCACCGGCCATGCGATCTTTGAAGCGACCCACGGCACGGCGCCGAAGTACGCCAACAAGGACGTCGTCAATCCCGGCTCGGTCGTCCTCTCCGGTGAGATGATGCTCCGCTACATGGGTTGGACCGAAGCGGCCGACCTCGTCCTCAAGGGCCTCAACGGCGCCATCGGTGGCGGCCGCGTGACCTACGACTTCGCTCGCCAGATGCAGGGCGCGACCGAGATCAAGTGCTCCGAGTTCGGCGACGCGATCATCGCGTCGATGTAACGCCGACGTTTCTTCCGACCGCGTTTTCCTCCGCGATGGCAGGCTCCGAAAGGGGCTTGCCATCGCTTGTTTTCGGGGTACAAAGAGCCTTCCTGACCACACTATGAAGAACACCCTCACCGCCCTCGCCCTCGCTGTTTTCACCGCGGGCATCGCTCACGCCCAAACCGCCCCGGCTCCCGTCGCCGTCCCCACCTCTGACATCTCCGTCAGCGGCCGCTTCTCCTGGGATGCCAAGAACGTCTTCCGCGGCAAGGAACGCTCCAACTCCGATGGCCTGATCCAGTCCACCGTCACCGTCGAGTCCGCCATCCCGGGCTTCGCCGGCGTCTCCGCTTACGTCAGCTACTTCAACGCCGACAGCTTCGAGCGCACGCTCAACATCGGCGGCCGTACCGACCTCAATGGCGTCGGCACGATCGACTTCGGCGTGTCCCGCACCAACAGCGTCGGCGCCGCCGGCGAAACCTTGGCTGGCAACGGCTTCACCCGCATCGCCAACAGCCGCGAAATCTACGTCGGCGTCGTCCAGAAGCCGGGTTCCTTCGTCAAGGCCTCCGCCTTCCTCTACTACAACACCGACCTCAAGCAGACCAACTTCGTCGTTGCTGCTTCCAAGGACTTCGAAGGCAAGAACCTCGGCGTCCCGGGCTTCGACCTCGAAACCAAGGCTTACCTCGGTCTCGCTGACGCCAAGGCCTCTTCCTACGACGTGGCCAACTCCTACCTCTACCTCGGCGCTTCCGCCGACGTGACCCGTGCCATTGGCACCGGTGCCAAGGTGGGTCTCGGCGTCAACTGGGCCTACAACACCGACGGCCAGGCCGCGACCGCTGGTTCGAGCTTCTGGCTCAAGGCTTACGCCAACTTCAAGTTCTAAGCCCCTCGCTTAGGCTTTTCGCCCGAAAGGCGCGGCTTCGGCCGCGCCTTTCTTGTTTTTAGCCCCGGACTACCCCCAGGGGGCACTTTCCCCTCAAAACCCGTATTCGGGTGTTGACGGAGGGGGGTGACTTCTCATTTTCCGACTTTCCCTCTTTATGAAGACCACGCTAGCCAAGAACGTGCAGCTCAAGGACAAGACCTGGTACGTCATCGACGCCAAGGATCAGGTCCTCGGCCGTCTCGCCGTCAAAATCGCCAACGTCCTCCGCGGCCGCCACAAGCCCACCTACACCCCCCACGTCGACACGGGTGACTACGTCATCGTGATCAACGCCGACAAGGTGCGCCTCACCGGTTCCAAGGAAACGGACAAGACGTACATGTTCTACACCGGTTGGGTCGGCACCGCCTACCGTCGCACCGCCGCCGCCATGCGCGAGCGTCGCCCTGAGTTCCTGGTCACCCACGCCGTCAAGGGCATGCTCCCCAAGAACCGCCTCGCCAACGACATGCTCACCAAGCTGCGCGTCTACGCCGGCGACAAGCATGAGCACGCCGCTTCGAACCCGGTGCCTTTCCCCGAGTTCAAGAAGGTCTAATCGCCCAACTTCTTTCTAAATGAGCGCCACCAAGTCCTCCGCCATCACCGCCGTCGGCCGTCGCAAGACCGCCTCGGCTCGTATCCGTCTCACGACCGGTACCGGCTCCATCTCCATCAACGGCAAGCCCGTCGAAGAGTACCTCTACACCGAGGCCCTCGTTAAGTCCGCCACCGCCCCGATCCGCACCGCGGGTCTCGAAGGCCAGGTCGACGTGACCGTCAATGTCATCGGCGGCGGCCCCAACGGCCAAGCCGGTGCCATCTCCCATGGCCTCGCCCGTGCGATCCAGAAGATGAACCCCGAGCTCCGCGCCCCCCTCAAGAAGGAAGGCCTGCTGACCCGCGACGGTCGCATGCGCGAACGTAAGAAGCCCGGTCGTCCTGGCGCCCGCAAGCGCTTCCAGTTCTCCAAGCGCTAAACCGCGCCGAGACAGGAAACCAACAGGCCCCGGACTCCGGGGCCTTTTTGTTGCCTCGTTTTCTGTGTCCAAGCCCCTAAACGTCCTCTAAATAACTGAACCTACCGTTATGTCGCAGTCTCTGACCAAAGTCGGCATCGTCGGCGCCTCCGGGTACACCGGGGAAGAGCTCGTCCGCGTCCTCGCCCGCCACCCTCACGTCCAACTCGCCGCCGTGTGCTCCCGCACCCTGGCCGGCAAGGCCGTGGCCGATGAGATCCCGCGCCTGCGCGGCATCGTCGACGCGGGGTTGCTCTTCTCGGCGTCCTCGCCCGCCGATTGCGCGGCCTCCGACGTCGCCGTCTGGTTCCTGGCGCTGCCGCACGGCGTCGCCGCGGAATACGCCCAGCCGCTGATCGCCGCCGGTAAGCGCGTGCTCGACCTCTCCGCCGACTTCCGTCTGCGCGACCTCGGCCTTTACAAGAAGTATTACGGCCACGACCACCCGGCCCCGGCCCTCGCCGCCGCCGCCCGTTACGTCGTGCCGGAGCTCCAGCGTGACGACAGCTGGAAGCAGGCGGCGCTCATCGCGTGCCCGGGCTGCTACCCCACGAGCATCCAGGTGCCGCTCGTGCCGTTGCTGCGCGCCGGCCTCCTCAAGCCTGAGCCCGGCCGTGTGGTCATCAATTCCTACAGCGGCGTCTCCGGCGCCGGCAAGAAGGCCGACGTCGGCTACCTGTTCTGCGAGCGCGACAGCTCCATCAAGGCTTACGGCCTCCCGGGCCACCGCCACATCGCGGAGATCGAGGAGCAGTTCGGCGTCGCCGCCGGCCAGCCCGTCGTCGTGCAGTTCAACCCGCACCTCGCGCCCATGCACCGCGGCATCGCCACGACGATCGTCGTGCCCGCCGCCGGCGTCACCGCCGCGCAGGTCGAAGCCGTCTGGCAACAGGCCTATGCAGGCCGCCCGTTCGTCACCGTGCTCAAGTCGGGTGATTTCCCGGACACCGCCCACGTGGCCAACACCAACCGCGTGGCGATGTCGGTCGTCGCCGACCCGCGGACGGGCAACCTCATCATCACCTCGGTGATCGACAACCTCCTGAAGGGCGCCGGCGGCCAGGCCGTGCAGGCGTTGAACCTCCTCATGGGTTGGTCCGAAACCGCCGGCCTCCGCTAAGTTTCCCATGTCCATCGACTTCACGAACGACTCCCCCGGCGTCACGGACGTCCCGGGTTTCCGCGTCGGCGCCGCCGGCTGCGACATCCGCAACAAGGGGCAGGATCGCCTCGACTTGGCGCTCATCGTCGCCGACCAGCCTTGCGCCGCCGCCGGCGTCTTCACCACGAACGACGTGAAGGCCGGCCCCGTGCGCATCTCGCAGGCCACGCTGCTGTCCTCCCAGGGGCGCGTGCGCGGCGTCATCGCCAACAGCGGTAACGCCAACGCCTGCACCTCCGCCCAAGGCGATGCCGATGCCGTCCGCATGGCTCAGCTCGGGGCCGAAGCCGCCGGCCATGCCGGTGAGGCGTTCCTCGTCTGCTCGACGGGCCGCATCGGCGAACTCCTGCCGATGGCGAAGGTCGCCGCCGGGGCCGCCACCGCCGCCGCGCGCCTCTCGCGGGACGCCGCCGAAGGCGTGCGCGCCGCCAACGCCATCCTGACTTCCGACACGCGTCCGAAGACCTGTACCGCACGCTTCACGTGGCAGGGCAAGACGGTGACCGTCGCCGGCTTCGCCAAGGGCGCCGGCATGATCGAGCCCAACATGGCCACGATGCTCGCGTTCGTCTGCACCGATGCCGCCGCTGAGCCTGCCTTCCTCAAGGCCGCGCTCAAGGCCTCGGCCGACCAGTCGTTCAATTGCGTCAGCGTCGACGGCGACATGTCCACCAACGACACGGTCATCCTCCTCGCTTCGGGCGTCGCCCAGGTGCAGGTCGGGCCCGGCGCGCCGGCCGAACTCACCCGCCTCTTCCAGGAGGCCTTGGACCGCATCTGCTTCTCCTTGGCGGAGAAGATCGTCGGCGATGGCGAGAAGATCACCAAGGTCGTCTCCGTCGAGGTCTCCGGGGCCCGCAGCCGGGCCGATGCCGAAAAGATCGCGCGCGCCATCGGCAACTCGCTGCTCGTGAAGTCGTCCTGGTTCGGCGAAGACCCGAATTGGGGTCGCTTGGCGGACGCCGCCGGCTACGCCCGCACCGGCTTGGACGAGACCAAGCTGGATATCCATTACGAGGACGTCCCCGCGGTCTTGGCGGGACGCCCGTTGCCCGAGAACAAGCCGAAGTGGAAGGAAGTCGTGAAGGCTCGCCAGTTCCGCGTCCGCCTGGACCTGCATTTAGGCGACGCCCAGTTCCGCCTGCTCGCTTCCGACCTCACGGACGGTTACGTGAACTACAACAAGAGCGAGTAAGGGCCTATTTTCCGTTTGCTCGCCCCGCCAGTCCGCTGACACTTCCCGTCCGTCTGATGAGCACGCAAGCCGCGCACAATAAATCCGAGGTCCTTCTCGAGGCCCTCCCTTACATCCAGAAGTTTCGTGGCTCCACCTTCGTGGTGAAGTACGGCGGCAGCTTCATGGATGACCCGAATCCGGAAGGCCGCGACCGCGTCGCCACGGACATCGCCTTCCTGGCGGCCGTCGGCATCCAGGTCGTCGTCGTGCACGGCGGCGGCAAGGCCATCACGCGCGCCATGGACAAGGCCGGCATCAAGTCCGAGTTCCGCGGCGGCATGCGCGTCACCGACGCCGCCACCGTGAAGATCGTCGAGGAGACCCTCAACGGCGAGATCAACGGGCAGATCTGTGAATCCCTCAAGGCCCGTGGCGCCAACCCGCTCGGCATGCCCGGCAACCACGTCAACCTGTGCGAGAAGCTCATGGGGACGGACGAGCAGGGGAAGCCGTGCGACATCGGTTTCGTCGGCGACATCAAGTTCGTGAAGACGAAATTGATCAAGAAGGCCCTCGCGGACGGCCACCTCCCGGTGGTTTCACCGATCGCCCTCGACGCCGACGACCAGGCTTACAACACCAACGCCGACGTCGCCGCCGCCGCCGTCGCCAACTCGCTCCGTGCCCGCCGCCTCATCTTCATGAGCGATGTCCCCGGTTTGCTGGCCGACCCGAAGGATCCTTCCACGCTCATCACCACGCTGAAGGTCAGCGAAGTCGATGAGCTCAAGCGCAAGGGCGTGATCGCCGGTGGCATGATCCCCAAGGTCGACAGCGCCGTGAAGGCCCTGAAGGAAGGCGTCCGTCGTGTGCACTTCATCGATGGCCGCGTGCCGCACGCCTTGTTGCTCGAAGTCTTCACGGACAAGGGCATCGGGACCGAAATCGTCCACGGCTGATGAGCGCGGAATCCGCAGACCCGACCGCCGCGCTCTACGAGCAGCACTTGGCGCGCAATTACGGCGCTCCGCCCGTCACCTTGGTGCGGGGCGAGGGTTGCCGCGTCTGGGACGCCGCGGGTAAGCCGTATCTCGATTTCGCTTCCGGTATCGCCGTGAACGCCTTGGGCCATGCTCATCCCGTCTGGGTCCAGCGCGTGTCCGCGCAGGCCGCGAAGCTCGTCCACGTCAGCAACCTCTACCGCAACGAGCCGCAAGGCCGTCTGGCGGCTGCGCTGAGCCGTTACTGCGGCCCTGGGCGGGCCATCTTCTGCAACAGCGGGGCGGAGGCCAACGAAGGCCTCCTGAAGCTCGCGCGTCTGCATGGCCAGCGGAAGTCCGGCGCCGAAGGCGCCTGCATTGGCGTCGTCGTCGCCGAGAAGGCCTTCCACGGCCGCACCTTTGGCGGCATGTCCGCCACGCCGCAGGAGAAGATCCAGAAGGGCTTCCGTCCGTTGCTGTCCGGCTTCACCGCCGCACCGCTCAACGACCTCGCCGCTTGGGACAAGGCCATCGACGCCAAGACCACCGCGGCGGTGCTCGTCGAAACCATCCAAGGGGAGGGCGGGGTGTTCCCGGCCACGCCGGAGTTTCTTCAAGGCCTCCGCAAGCTTTGCACCGAGCGGAATGTCTTGCTGATGATCGATGAGATCCAGTGCGGCATCGGCCGGACCGGTGCTTTCTTCGCTTTCGAACGGGCCGGCGTGAAGCCGGACGCCATCGCCATGGCCAAGGGCTTGGGCGGCGGGTTCCCCATCGGCGCGATCTGGATGGCACCGCCGCATGACGACCTCTTCCAGGCCGGCTCCCACGGCACGACCTTCGGAGGCGGCGCTTTGGCGGCCACGGCTGGCTTGGCCGTCCTCGAAGTCATCGAGTCCGAGCAGCTACTCGCCAAGGTCACCGCGCAGTCGCCGGCTTGGCATGCGGCTCTACGCGGCCTTATCGCCCTGCGCCCCGACCTCGTGAAGGAAGTCCGCGGCGCCGGCTACATGGTCGGCGTCATCCTTACCATCGACCCGGTCCCGGTCGTCACCGCCTTGCGGGACGCGGGCCTGCTGACCGCCCCGGCGGGCGGCGTGGCCGTCCGGTTGCTGCCCCCGTTGGTGGCCACCGAGGCCGAGTTGGCGGAGTCCGTCGCGGTCCTGACGAAGGTCTTGC
This sequence comes from Verrucomicrobiota bacterium, assembly GCA_041180425.1. GTDB lineage: Bacteria > Verrucomicrobiota > Verrucomicrobiia > Opitutales > UBA953 > UBA953. Next base: position 1,913 of record JBEGRN010000040.1, on the reverse strand, counting down.
GCGACTGGAAGGTCGCCTAGGCCTTCCCGGCCTTATTTTCCGCTGTCCAAGCAGGCGACTCTGCCTATCTTCAACCGCTTTCCGAGATGCGTCACTTCCTGAAGGAGACCGACCTTTCCGCCGCCGAGATCGCGTCGGTGTTCGCCCAAGCCGCCGCGCTGAAGGCCGGCCGTGGCCGCGCGACCGCCACCGACCTCGCCCGCCAGTCTTGGGGCCTGATGTTCTTCAAGAAGAGCACCCGCACCCGCGTCTCCTTCCAGGTCGGCGTCCATGAGCTCGGCGGCCTGCCGGTCATGCTCAACGCCGACGACCTGCAGCTCTCGCGCGGCGAGACCGTGGCCGACACCGCCAAGGTCCTGTCGCGTTACCTGCATGGCATGGTCATCCGTTGCCATGAGCACGCCCTGCTCGAGGAGTTCGCCCGCTGCGGCACGATGCCCATCGTCAACGCGCTGTCCGACTTCCTCCATCCGTGCCAGTTCATGACGGACATGTTCACGTTGGCCGAGCGCTATGCGCCGGGCCGCCCGGAACAGTACGCCGCTTCGCTCAAGGGCAAGAAGGTCGCCTTCCTCGGCGACACCGCCTGCAACATGGCGAACTCGTTCGTCCTCGGCGGCGCCGCCCTCGGCGTGGAGATCGCCTTGGCCGGTCCGGCGGGCTATGAGCCGGGCGCCGAGATCCGCGCGCAGCTCAAGGCCGACGGCCTCCCGGAGACCTTCACCTTCACGACCGATGCCGCCGCCGCGGTCCGCGGGGCCGACATGGTCTACACCGACGTCTGGGTGAGCATGGGCATGGAGGCCGAGAAGGCCGAACGCCTGAAGCTCATGCAGCCTTACCAGGTGAACGCGCAGCTCCTGGCCTTGGCCAAGCCCAGCGCCTATTTCATGCACTGCCTCCCGGCGCACCCCGGCGAGGAAGTCTCCGCGGAAGTCCTCGCGAGCCCGCAGAGCATCATCTTCGACCAAGCCGAGAACCGTCTGCACGTGCAGAAGGCCATCCTCGCCCACCTCGCCGCCCACCGCGGCTGATTCCCCTTTACCCAACACATCATGAGCAAGCAGAAGAAAATCGTCCTCGCCTATTCCGGCGGCCTCGACACCTCCGTCCTCCTTTCCTGGATCAAGGACAAGCACAACGCCGAGATGATCGCGTTCTGCGCCGACATCGGCCAGGAAGACGAGCTCAAGGGCCTCAAGCAGAAGGCCATGAAGACCGGCGCCTCCAAGCTGTACGTCGACGACCTGCAGGCGGAGTTCGCCCGCGACTTCATCTTCCCGATGATGCAGGCCGGCGCCATCTACGAAGGCCAGTACTACCTCGGTACTTCCATCGCGCGTCCGCTCATCGCCAAGCGCATGGTCGAGATCGCCCGCAAGGAAGGCGCCACCGCCATCGCCCACGGCGCCACCGGCAAGGGCAACGACCAAGTCCGCTTCGAGCTGACCTGCGCCGCCCTCGCGCCCGACCTCGAGATCATCGCCCCTTGGCGCAACGAGGCCTTCCGCAAGGACTTCCCGGGCCGCGCCGAGATGATCGCCTATTGCGCCGACAACAAGATCCCCGTCGAAGCCAGCGCCAAGAAGCCCTACTCCTCGGACCGCAACCTCCTGCACATCTCCTACGAAGCCGGCATCCTCGAAGACCCTTGGATGGACGCCTTCGCGCCGGCCAACAAGGCGATGTTCAAGCTCTCCGTCTCCCCGGAAGACGCCCCGAACAAGCCTGAGTACGTCGAGCTCGAGTTCCGCCAAGGCGATTGCATCGCCGTCAACGGCAAGAAGCTGGATCCCCTCGGCGTCATGCGCACGCTCAACAAGCTCGGCGGCCGTCACGGCGTCGGCCGCGTCGACATGGTCGAGAACCGCTTCGTCGGCATGAAGAGCCGCGGCGTCTACGAGACCCCGGGC
>JBEGRN010000039.1:0-10786 GCA_041180425.1 Verrucomicrobiota bacterium | reverse complement strand
CCTCCACGCCATCGGCGTAGACGTGCATCGCGCGGAGGAAGTCATGAGGGGCCTTGGCCGCCGCCGCATCCAGGCGTCCCGGTTCGTACATCAGCGCGTCCAGTTCCGCGATGGTCGCCACCTTCGGGTGCTTACCGACGTAAAAGGACGGCGCGTCGAACTTCACCTTGAAGTCGAAGGTATACTCATCGTCGATCACGCCGATGCAATAGGCCTCCTTCCACTCGGGGTGCGCCTGGAGGGCTGCCGCCAGCAGCAGGCAGGCGCCGAGGAGCAGTGAACGAAAGGAAAGCACCGGGCGGGTCTAGGTGCGACGGGGCCGGCAGGCAATTCGTAAGCGGATTACTCGCCCTTGCTGGGCGCCGGCGGCGGACCCTTGCGGGCCGGACGCTTTTCTTCTTCGTCGGAGGCCCCAGCTGGACGGGTGTACATGACGTTCAGGTCGGCGGCTCCGAGGATCTTGCCCTTCATCGCCGGCAGCAACGTTTCCATGGTGACGGGTTGGGTGGCGTCCGCGAGGTTGAGTTTGGCCGAGAGGGCGAAGAGCGTGAGGACGTACTTCTTGAGGCCAGGGCCTTTGGAGTGGGGCGGGGCGTACTCCACGCGGTTGTGCACGGTGCTGAGCCCCATCTTGCCGAAGTCCGTGGCGTTCTTGGCCACGCTCGTGGTCTTTGGGTCGATGTCGTACATCAGCCAGTAGATCTTCGTCTTACCCTCGGGGTCGAGGTGGTGCATCACCAACGCGAGCGAGACCGTGCCCTTCGGCACGTTGGTCCAAGCCAACGGCGGGCTGGCGCTGGCGCCATCGCCGGTGAATTCCGTCGGCAACGCGGCGCCGTCCTTCACCACCGGGCTGGTCAGCGTAAACGTGGGCGTGGCGTTGTTGGTCGGCTTGGCGGCGGCCACGAGGTCGATGGCGCCCTTGGGGGCTTCAGCCCCTTTGCCGCCTTTACCTCCCTTGCCTCTGGGTTCATTGCCCTTGGCGTCTTCTGGGCCGGCGGCCCAGAGGGCGCACGTGCAGAGGCAGGCGAGGGCGAGGCGGAGGAGGCGAGGGTTCATGGCACAAGTTTAGCAGAGAAAGCCTTAAAGGAAGATTAAGGACTCATTTGGGCAAGCCCTTGCCTTTGCCCGGAGGACCTTTGCCGAAGCCCCCGGCGCCTGGGCCCTTGCCCCCGCCCACACCGGGTCCGACGCGCCGCTCAGCGGCCTCGGGGAGGCCTTTTTTGAGTTCATCCAGCTTGGCTCCGAGGGCCTTCATGATGTCCGGTTGTTCTGCGGAGACGTCCTTTTCTTCGCTGATGTCCTTGGTGAGGTTGTAGAGGGCGCGCTTGCCGTCGCTGGTCTCGATGATCTTCCAGTCTCCGTCGAAGCACGCGATGTCGTGCGAAGCGATGAGGAAGGCCGGCCGAGGCAGCGTCTTGCCCGACGAAAGGGCGGGCCACTGGTTCGAGCCATCGAGCTTGAGCTCGGCTGCGCCGTTGAGGTTGAGCGCGCCCAGGATGGAAGGAAAGAGGTCGTGGGCCGCCACCGGTTGTTGGCTGATGACGCCGACGGGTATTTTGCCCGGCCAGCGCACGATGGCGGGCGTGCGAATGCCGCCCTCGAAGACGGTATCCTTGCCGTTGTTCAAGGGAGTGTTCGGGCTGATGCGGCGCGGGGCGCCGTTATCCGAGAAGAAGATGACCAGCGTGTTCTCGCGCAAGCCCTGTTCGTCGAGCGTGGCCAAGATGCGGCCGATGCCTTGGTCGAGGCCATCGACGACCGCGTTGTAAAGGCCGTCGGTCTTGTGCTTGTCGGTCAGCTCTTTCGGGGCGGCCAACACCGTGTGCGGCGCGTTGAAGGCCACCTGCAGGTAGAACGGCTTCTTCGGATCACGTTTCTTGAGCTGCTTGACGGCTTCTTCCGTGAAGAGCGTCGTCGTGTAGCCTTCTTCTTCGATCGGCTTGCTGTCGCGCCACCAGTCGGCCCGACCGCGTTGGTCGGTGTGTTGGAAATAGTCGACCTCGGCACCGGTGAAACCGTAGAAGTGGTCGAAGCCGTAGCCCAACGGGCCGGGGTTCGTGCCGAGGTGCCACTTCCCGATGAGCGACGTCGCATAGCCGGCTTTCTGTAGCGTCGAGGCGAGGGTCGGCGTGCCTTTGGGGATGCCTTGCTGTCCCGGGCCGACGACGTCGACGACGCCGAAGCGGCGCGGCATCATCCCGGAAAGCAGGGCAGAACGGGCCGGACTGCAGACGGGGTAGCCGTAGAAGCGTTCCAGCTGCACGCCTTCCTTCGCCAGTTTGGCGAGGGCCGGAGTGGTCATTTTGGCGTTGTGGTAGCTGACGCCGTTCCAGCCCAAGTCGTCGGCGATCAACACGAGGACGTTGGTCGGTCCGTTCGCTTTCTGCGCCCACGCCGTCGCCGAGCCACAGAGGCCGAGGGTCAGAACCAGGAAGATGCGAGGGAACATACGTGTACGATAATTAAAGAAACCCGCCAAGCCCTGCGAGTTGCAGGATAATCAGGGATTAACTTCGCGGCCTTAATCTCGCCTTAAGGTTGCTTCCGCGCCCGCAGGTCGGCGGGGTCGTAGAAGACTTTTTCCATGAACAGGCCGCGGGCCGGTGCCGTCGGAATCTCCGCGCTGATGATCTTTTCTTCGCGATACGAAAGCAGCCGTTCGGGCTTCATCTTGCCTTCGCCGACGCGGATGAGCCCACCGACCAAGCGCCGGACCATCTTGTAGAGGTAGCCGCTGGCTTCGGTCACGATGGTGATGCGCTTGCCTTTTTGGCGGACGTCCAGGCGACGCAGGTCCTTGACCGGGTGCTCGTTCTCCATGCCTTGGCTATGGTTGGCGCCGTAGGCCCGGAAATCATGTCGTCCGAGGAGCAGCTTGGCGCCCTTGCGCATGGCTTTGATGTCCAAGGAATCCCAGTTCACGCCCAAGCAGTAGCGGGCCTCCCAGGGCGGCGGGTAGCCTAAGCTGATCTCATAGCGATACCGTTTGCCGATGGCCGAGCGACGGGCATGGAAGTCGGACGGCACCCGCTGGATGTGCGTGACCAGCAGGCCGGCTTGGTCGCCGGTGTTGATCGCGTTCATCAGGCGGTTCGTCGGATGCGGCCAGAACGCATCGAAGTGAAAGCGTTGGCCGACGCTGTGCACGCCACCGTCGGTCCGCCCGCTGCCGTGGATGGTAATCGTCGTCTTGAAAATACGTGACAGCCGGGCCTCTAGCTCGCCTTGAACCGTGCGGCCCTCGTCCTGGACTTGCCAGCCTTTGTAGTCGGTGCCGTCGTAGGCGACCGTCACGAGGAAGCGCTCCGGGGTGAGGTCGGTCTTGGGCGGCTTAGGTTTTTTGGTCTTGGCCATGGTGCGTCACGCGCCGAAGCCGCGGCTGTTGAGGAAATCCTGGAGCAAGACCGCGGCGGCCCGGGAGTCGCGCTCGCCGGACTTGGCTTGGTCTTGGCGTTCTTTGGAGGAACGCGGTTTGCGTTGGCCGGAGAGGGCGTCGGCGGCCTGGCTGGTCAAGCCCTCGTCGACGAGCTCGATGGGCAGGCCGAAACGGCGGGTGAGTTCGGCGGCGAAGGCGTCGACTTCGAGGCAACGCTTCGTCTTTTCGCCTTCGAGGGACAGCGGGTAGCCGAGCACGAGTTGCGTCACCTTCAGCCGGGCGATCTCGCGTTGGATCTGTGTGAAGCGTTCTTCGGGGTCGGCCGCCGTCGCCGCGGCGAGGGGGAAAGCAAAGCCGAGCTCGTCGCCGTGGCTGAGGCCCACGCGTTTGGAGCCGTAGTCGATGCCGAGGAAGACGGAAGACACGGGCGAAACGTGTGGTACAGGCGAGTATTTTTCAATCCCTCCTTTCTGGTGGCTGGGGTTTGACAGGGGGCAGGGCTTGCACTGCATAGAGGCATGTCGACGGATGCACGCCTTGGGCCGCATGAACGGGAGCTCTATTCCCGGCAGATGCGCTTGTCCGGAGTGGGGGAGGAAGGGCAACTGAAGTTAAAGTCCGCCAAGGTGCTGGTCTTGGGCGCGGGTGGCCTTGGTTCGCCCGCGGCTCTCTACCTCGCCGCGGCTGGCGTCGGTCTGCTCGGTATCGCTGACCCGGACAAGGTCGAGCTCAGCAACCTGCATCGCCAAGTCCTCCACGGCTTCGACACCTTGGGTTTGCCGAAGACAATCTCTGCGGCTGAAGCGCTGTCCGAGCTCAACCCTGGCCTGCAGGTCGTCCTACATCCGGAAGGCTTCACGGTCGACAACGCCGCCGAACTCGTGGCGCGGTACGACCTTGTCGTCGACGGCACGGATAATTTCGCCACGCGGTTCCTGGCTGCGGATGCCTGCGTGTTGGCCGCCAAGCCGCTCGTGCATGGCAGCGTGATTCGCAGCGAAGGGCAGGTCGGCGTGTTCCTGCCTAAGGCCGGTTGCTATCGCTGCGTCTATCCTGTCATGCCAGATGCCGCCTCCGTCCCGACCTGCGCTGAAGCCGGTGTCTGGGGCGCGACTTGCGGCGTCGTGGGCTCATGGATGGCATCCGAGGTCATCGCCGTTCTGCTGGGTCGTCGGACCCAGTCCCGCTTGCAGGTCATCGATGTGGAGGCCGGTTCCGCCCAGGTGGTCAAGTTGACCGCCGATCCCGCTTGTCCGGCTTGCGGCGCGCACCCGAGCATCCGTGCTCTTGAGAAAGCCACCTATCAGCCGACCACTTGCGCGACCTCGCCCACCTCTATGTCCGAACATCCCTTGGAAGTCTCCATCGAAGAAGCCGCCCGTTTGTTGGCGTCCGCTCAGCCCCCCGTGCTGATCGATGTCCGCGAGCCGGGCGAGCACGCCACCTGCTGCATCGCGGGCGCGAAGCTTATCCCCATGGCCACCGTGCCCGAGCGCTTGGCCGAAATCCCGCAAGACGTGCCCGTCCTCATCCATTGCCACCACGGTGGCCGTAGCTTGCGGGTCACCCAGTTTTTGCGGGCCAAAGGCTTCACCAAGGTCTCCAATGTGCAGGGGGGCATTGATGCCTGGTCCCTCAAGATTGACCCCAAAGTCCGCCGTTACTGACCGAGTCAAGGCTTGCCGACCCCTAAAAACGCACCTTTTATCTCCCTTAACCATGAAGCGTCTCTCCCTTCTCCTCGTCGCCGCCGGCCTCCTCGTAGGTTGCGGCCCCTCCCGCATGCCGTCGGATTTCAATGCGAATGCAGGCGGTAGCGGCAGCGGTACCGGCCTCGATACCCGTCCTCCCGGCTTCAATGTCATGGCCGATGCCATCCGTAACGGCAACATCCCTCCGGAAGCCATCCTGACGACCGTCTATTTTGACTTCGACCACTACACCGTCGACGCCAAGGAACGCGCCAAGCTCGACGGCATCGCTGGTCGCGTGAAGGCCACCAAGGTCATCATCGCAGGTTACACCGACCATTTCGGCACCGAAGAGTACAACCTTGGCCTCTCCGACAAGCGCGCCCAGAACGTCCGCGACTACCTCGTGAAGTCCGGCGCCAACCAGAGCTCTACGGAAGTCCTCGCCCTCGGTTCGCAGCAAGCGGACAAGAGCGCCGCTGGCCGTCAGTCTGCCGCCAAGGACCGTAAGGCCATCGTCGTTGACGCCAACTACACCGGCCCGATCTCTTCGGGCGCCACTAAGCCGGCCGCTGGTTCCGCTCCGGCTCGTCCGGCTTCGGGTGCAGCCCCTTCGCCCGCCCCGGTCAGCGCTCTCTAAGCGTTCGTCTGTATTTCAGTAAAAGGCCCGCCGATCGGCGGGCCTTTTTATTTCAATCTAACCTGGAAGCATTGCTGCCGCTTAGGGCAGGTACCAGTAGAGGTGGGCCAGCGTCAGGACGTAGAGCAGCACTGCGACCGACTTGCCAATGAGACGTTCGCGGTCGCTGCGATGCGGGGCGCCCCAGCGGCCCCAAATCCAACAAGCCGTCGCGAGGACGGCGAGGCCGAGGGAAGCGTCGCGCACCCAGGCGCGGTCTTCGACCTGTGTGTTGAGCACCCACAGCAAGTAGAGCGCGTAGGCGAAGAGCGGGAAGGCCATCGCTTGCTTGAGCGTCTCCATCCATTCGCCCGGGCGGGGCAACAGGTTCGTCAGCTTCGGGAAGACCGAAAGCAGCAGGTAGGGCAAGGCCATCCCGAGTCCGATCACGACGAAGAACAACAGCGTCTCGCCGGAGGAGCGGTCCTTATCGAGCGCGAAGCCGAGGGCCGCGCCTAGGCCGGGGGCGGTGCAGGGAGTGGCGACGGCGGTGGCCAACACGCCCGAGAAGAAGGCGCCGGAAGCGCCGCCCTGCGGTTCGGCGCTGGCAGCCGTGCCAGCCAACCCGGTGCCGATCTCAAAGACGCCCGCCAGGCTCAAGCCGAGGGTGACCATCAATACGCACGTGCCGAGGACGAAGCCCGGGGACTGCATCTGGAAGCCCCAGCCCACGGAACTGCCGCCGGCCTTGATGGCCAGGATCAGGCCAGCCAGCGCGAGGAAGCTCAGCACCACGCCGAGCGAGTACAGCAAGCCATTGCGGACGACGACCCCGCGGGCGGCACCTGCTTCGCGGGCGAAACCGAGGACCTTCAGGCCGATGACCGGGAAGACGCAGGGCATCAGGTTGAGCAGGGCACCCCCGCCGAAGGCGAGGAGCAGCCAGATTGCATAACCGTGGGTCTCGTTGGGCGCGCGGTAGGCTTGGCCGGCGCTGATCGCGTTGAGCGCGGCGAGCACTTCACCGTCGGAGATCACTTCGGACAGCAGGGCAGCCGGGGCGCCTTGCTTCAGGAAAACATTACAAGGCACGCCGCTGCGGCCGTACTTGGTCAGTTCCGCCGCGATGACCGCGTCTTTCTTCGTCCAGTCGGCCTTGAGCAAGACGACGCCCTTGTCGGCGAACGCCTTCGCGACCTCGTCGTGCTTGTAGATGCGCTTGTTGATCTGACAGGTCGTGCACCATTCGGCCGTGAAGTCCACGTAGACCGTCTGGCCGGCGGCTAGGGCCTTGGCTTCGGCCTCGGGCGACCACGGTTGCCAGCTCAGGCCGCCCTTGGGCGTTTCCTTGGTAGGCGCATGGCTGGGCGTCGTCGCAGCGCTGCCGGCGGACGCCGTAGCTTCCACGCGATACCAAGTGCCTTGAGCGTCTTGGGCGGCGAACACGACCGGCCCCGCTTCGAGTTTCTCGGGGGCGTCCTTGAGGTTAAAGAACAGCTGGGTGGCGTTGTGCTTCTGGGTGAAGACGCCTTCGGGCGAAAGCACGCCACGTTCGGGGAACCAGGCCTTGGACAGCTCGAGTTTGGCTTCGGGCGCGGGCGTGACCGTCAAGGTCGACTCCTTGACCGTGTAAGTGGCTTTCACGATGGGGCGCAGGTCCCCGTAGAGGTTGGGGTTGTGCTTCACGACGGCGTTGCCCGGGCCGACCTTGAGCTGCAGCGCCACCGTCTTGTCGAAAGGATAGCAGCCCTTGTCATCGCACTCGAGCCACTCGACCTTGGCCTTGAGGTTCAATTCGCCGGTCGCCGCCGCCGGGATGGTCAGTTCAACGAGCAGGAGGGTCTCGTATTCATGGACGAAGTTGTAGACGCCCTTTTGGTCGAGCATCTTCGGGCCGGGGTAAAGCAGCGGGCCGGGGGCGGTGCCAGCGGCGTCCTGCCATTCGATGCTAGGGGATTGGCCGGCATCACCGGGGTTCTTCCAGTAGATGTGGTAGTGTTCGTCGCAGACCAAGCGCACGGCCACCAGGGCTTTCTGCCCCGGGCGGATATCAGGTGTCAGGTTGACGAGGTCTACCTTGGTGTGGACTGCGGCGGATGCGGAGGACGTCAGCCCCAGGCAGCCAAGCAAGAGGAGGGCAAGCAAGCGCTTCATGGCCTTAACTTGGCGGATTCCTTGCCGGAGGCAAGGCAACCTCGGTTGCTCTTAGGGGCTAAACCTCAACCAGTCGGGCTCACCAACTTGCAGGGCAGCAGGGCGGCGTCCTTCATTCCATGGATGATCTTCTTGTCGGCCGGGCAGAAGGTCGAAAGCACCCCGGAGAGCTCGACCGTATCCCCATCGACGAAGTAGTAGGGACAGAGGCGGACGCGGCCCTCGGCCGGCACCACGGAACCGTCTTCGGCGTAGACAGGGTGGCTCAAGCGGGAGGGCTTATGGTATTCCTGCATCACGTGGAACGTGTCGTTGTCCGGGTCGAGGGCGCGCTCGATGGCCTCGAGCCATTCCTCGCGGGAGACGTCGCTCCCGAGGGTCACGCTGCGGGCGCCCCAGGCGGTTTCATGGAAGCCGCTGGCCTTGATGATGAGGTTGCGTTCGCGCTGTGAAGCCTCGGCCAGTTCGGCCCAGTCACGAATCGGACGGCCATTGACCAGCGGTGCGTGCAGGACCGCGGTGGGCGGGAGATCGGTCTTCTCCATGATCCAGGTCTTGGGGACGATGCGGAACAGGGCTTCGTGGTGATCCTCGGGGAGGTTCTCCTTCCAGAACTCCGACAGCATCGGGTGATGCAGCAAGGCCAGGCCGAGCTTCTCTTCCTGGTAGGCCTTCATCGGGGGCGTCAACGCCACTTGACCGGCCTCCACGGCATTGAAGATGCCGTCGGCGCCCTTGACGTTCGCGAGGTCGAACAATTCGAAGAAACGGTAGATCAGGTCGACCTTGCGGGGCGCGCCATCGACGGGGATGTAGGTCTCGGACCCCATCTGCATCAGTTGGCCCGGGTCGACCACATGGACATCGTGCCCGAGAGAGCGCAGCTTCTCGCCCAGCCAAAGGAATTCCGGACGATACGTGGCGGCCTCTTCGCTGACCACGATGGCGACCAGCGGGAAGCGGTTCTGCGCCGTCAGGCGACCGAGGGCGGCGAGGAACCGTTCGGGCATGGCCGTCCCACCGACAAGCGTGGTGCAATCTTCGGCGTAGACCTCGTTCAGGTAGGCCGTGAGGCCGACGCCGCCCGGGACGCTGTCGAGTTCGGTCATCGTGAACCCTTGGTCGGTGATGAGCAGGTCCGGGCGGAGCACGACGGGGCACTGCCCTTTGACGGAACGATGGCGGCCGTGGTCGATAAGCCCTTGCGGCTTATAGCGGTCCAGATACTCGGAGACCCACTTCGCATGGACCTCGCGGTTGCGGAGGATCTTCTTGTCCGTGAACGAGCGAACGTAGAGCCGTTCGAGCGCCCGGTGGTAGCTGAGGCAGGCGGCCCCGATGCGCTTGAGGTCCTTGACCTGGGCTTCGGACAGTGGCCACGGTTCCGGCGACAGCTTCCAGATCTTGTCCGCGAAGAGCGGCTGATCGAGGAGCTTTTGGCGCAGGGTGGCTTGGCTGGGCATGCGGGGGCGAAGCGCTTAGTCTTCGATCTTGATGTCCTTGTTGCGCGTGCGCGGTCCGCCGGCGCGGAGCCAACCGTTGATGAACGCGTCGATGTCGCCGTCCATGACCGCCTGGATATTGCCCGTTTCGACCCCGGTGCGGAGGTCCTTCACCATCTGGTAAGGCTGGAAGACGTAGGAGCGGATCTGGTTGCCCCAGCCGATGTCGCCCTTTTCGCCGTAGTACTTCTCCATCTCGGCGCGCTTGTCGTCGAGGGTCTTCTCGTAGATGCGGGCGCGGAGGATCTTCATCGCCAGCGCGCGGTTCTTGACCTGCGAGCGTTCGCGTTGGCAGGCCACGACGATGCCCGTCGGGATGTGCGTGAGGCGCACCGCGGATTCGGTCTTGTTGACGTGCTGGCCGCCCTTGCCGCTGGAACGGTAGACGTCGACGCGCAGGTCGGCTTCGTTGATCTCGATGTCGATGTCGTCGTCGATTTCGGCGACCACGTCGACCGAGGCGAAGGACGTGTGGCGACGGGCGTTCGCATCGAAGGGGGAAATGCGCACCAGGCGGTGCACGCCGCGCTCGGCCTTGATGTAGCCGTAGGCGTTGGGGCCTTCGAGGCGGAAGGTCGCTTGGCTGATGCCGGCGCCTTCGCCTTCGGCGACGTCTTCGATCTCCACCTTGAAGCCGCGGCGTTCGGCCCAGCGCGTGTACATGCGGAAGAGCAGGTCGGCCCAGTCGTTGGATTCGGTCCCGCCGGCGCCCGCCTTGACGGTCACGATGGCGTTGGACTTGTCGTGCGGCCCGGACAGGAAAGAGGCGATCTCGAGTTCGGCGACTTCTCCGACCATGTCGCTCGCCAACTTGCGGAGCTCTTCGATTTCGGCGTCGGCGGTGCCGTCAGGGGATTCGGCGATCAGCTCGGCCAGCGTCTTGGCGTCCTCCAACTTGCGGCGGAAGGCGATCTGGGGGCCAATGATGGTCTTGTACCCGTTGCACTCGGAGATGACCTTTTGGGCGGCCTTCTGGCTGTCCCAGAAGTTGGCGGCGGTCATCTGTTCCTCCAGCTTCCCGATGAGCACCTGCTTGCCCGCGACATCCAAGAACTTCCACAAGTAGCCCGAGCGTCGCTCGACCTCCTCAAGGTGGGTGCGGATTTCAGGAGGGATGTACATGGACGAGGTGGCGGGAAGGGCGGAGGGACCCTTGGAACAAGGGGAAACGAGGGGATAGGGGGGTGGGCTCTGGTTTTCAATGGCATTGTTGGTTTACCCGGCAGCCCTCACCTGCCAGTGTGGCTGCCATGAGCCGTTATCACGCGCCTGCTGGGCTCACCGTGGGGCATGCCCATCTGAAAGTGTCGGACCTCGCCCGGGCGGAAGCCTTCTACGTCGGTGCGTTGGGCTTCACGGTGAAACAGCGATACGGACGCCAAGCCGTCTTCTTGGCTGCCGGCGACTACCATCACCATCTTGGCCTGAACACGTGGGAGAG
>JBEGRN010000038.1:0-12757 GCA_041180425.1 Verrucomicrobiota bacterium | reverse complement strand
TCCTTGAGCATCTGCCCAGGCAGGATGCGCTCCGGGCAATGCGCGTAGAGCAGGCCGGCAGGGACCGCGAGGCCGCGGCGGCGGAGTTCATCTTCCAGCCAAGCCTGCACCTTCTCGGTGGTACCGACGGGCGAGGTGGACTCCAAGATCACCAAGTTGCCGCTCCGGACATGCGGGGCGAGCGAACGCGTCGCTGCCTCGACGTACTTGAGGTCAGGGACGCGCGTCCCCTCGGGCTGGACGTCGAAGGGCGTCGGGACGGCGAGGATGAAGACCTCGGCCGGAGCCGGCGCGGAAGCGGCACGCAGGTTGCCGGACTGCACCGCGGCGCGGACAAGGACGTCGAGATCGGGCTCCTGGATGTGGATCTTCCCGCTGTTGATCGTCTCCACGACCGCCGGGTTAATGTCCACGCCGAGGACGCGCTTGCCTTTGGTGGCGAAGATAGAGGCCGTAGGCAGGCCAATGTAGCCAAGGCCGAGGACGCACAGGTCGTTCATGGTATCAGGAGGTGGGCATGCTCTGCATGCGGATGGACCAACGGGAAACTTCGAGGAGCTCCTCGAGCGGAATCGGGGCAGGCGCACCGGCGGCGGCCGCGCGGAGGAAGGCTTGCACCGCCCAGCGATGGCCTTTGTCGGGCGTGGACTGCCAGAAACCCCCGCGGTTGAAACCGGTGACGCCCCGGCCACGACACTTGGTCCAGTTGTCGATCTCGACCTCCCAATCAGCGCCCGTGATACGGAACTGCTCTTTAGGCATGCTCGGGTCGAGGTCGGTGAGGTAATGGATCTGCCCGGTCGAACCATCCGCAAACTCCAGGGAAAAACGTCCCGCGTCCTGCCCATCGCCGCCGCGGTAGGTCGCGTGCACCGAAGCGATCGGGGCGCCGGCCCAAAAGCGGAGAAGATCCACGAAGTGGCACGCTTCGCCGACGATGCGCCCGCCGCCGACGCGCGGGTCCAGCAACCAGTGTCCCGGCGGCAAAGTCCCCGCGTTGATGGTCGCCTCGAAGTGCTTGGGGCCCGCAATCGTCCGCAGGCGCTGGGCGACGTGCTGGGCGAGCGGCGCGAAGCGACGGTTGAACCCGACCATCAGCAGCTGCCCACTGGCGGCTTGGGCGGCGCTGAGCTCCGCCAACTCCGCTTCGTTCAGGGCCAGCGGCTTCTCCACCCAGACCGCTTTGCCGGCCAGGAGCGCGGCACTGGCTTGGGCCGCGTGTTGATGGTGGCGCGTGGTGATGAAGACCGCACGAACGGACGGATCGGCGAGCGCGCCTTCGACATCGGTAGAGGCGCGGCGCGCCTTGAGCTGGCGGGCGAGCAACACGGCGGACGCCCCGCGTTCGGAGACGACCTGGGCGACGGTCGGGCGCGGGGCTTGGCTCAGAAGGGCTGGCAGCAAGGTCCGCGTCGCGAAATTGCCTGCGCCGATCAAGGCCACCTGCGAGGCGGCGGCCGGCGCGGAGGCATCCGCACGCAAGACGAGGCTCTGCTGCAGCAACTCCGCCTCATCCGCGTAGGTCAGCAAGAGCCCCAGCGTGCCTCGGCGATGGAGCGTGCCATACACGGACGGCGAAAGATCGAACGCGAGACGGCTGGAGATCAGCCCCTCCGTGGACAGTCGGCCTTGGGCCAGCAAGGCCAGGACGGCTTCGAAGTTGCCGCGGGCGGAATAAGCGTCGGCGGAATCGGGCGAGCCATAGGACTGCGAGACCTGGAAGCTGACTTCGTTCCGGTAGAAGTCGGCGCGGTTCAACTGGAGTCCGACGACGCCGACCAAGACGACGCGGCCGTGGCGGCGACAACAGCGCGCCGCCAGGTTGACCGGCTCCGAGGACGCCGTCGACGCCGTCAGCAAGACCCCGGCGACGCCCTGCCCGCCCGACCAAGCCAGCACATCGGCGAGCGGATCGGCGGAAGGATGCAACGTGAAGCAGCGGGCGCCAAAACGCTCGGCGGCCAGGCACTTGTCCGCATCAGGATCGAGCCCATACACCTGGTAGCCTTGGGCGATCAGGAGCCGGACGGCGAGCTGGCCGATCAAGCCCAGGCCGCTGACGACGATGCGCTCGCCAGCGGGCGCGGCCAAGAGGCGGATGCCTTGGAGCGCGATCGCGGCGAGCGGCACGAACGCCGCATCCTCGTCGGTGACGTTGTCCGGGATCTTCGCGACCAAGCCATCGGCGACCGAGACGACCTCCGCGTGCGGACCGTTCGAGACGACGCGCGCGCCGGCGGTGAGGTCAGGGCGCGTGGGCGCCGCGACGACGCGGCCGACGTGGCAGTAGCCCATGGGAATGGGCTGGGCGAGCTTGCTCCGGATGGCCCGCACGGTGGCGCAGAGGCCTTCGGCGCGGACCTTCTGCCAGGCTTGCCGCACGCGTTCCGGCTGTTGGCGAGCCTTCTGCAGCCAACCGGCACGTCCGAAGTCGACCAGCAAGCGCTCCGTGCCCAGCGACACCAACGAGTGCGTGGCCTGGATGAGCACGCGCCCGGCGGACGGCCCCGGGGCGGGGACGTCCGCGAGTTCCGTGCGACCGGAACCGAGGTGCTGCAGGATTTGACGCATCCGGGAAAACTAAGCCGCCTCGCCCTCGGCGCCTGCGGAGGACTCCGTCGCCGCGAGGTCATGTTCCGTGAACGTGACCATCGCCGCGGCGATCAAGGCCAGGGCGTAGAGCAACGGCGTGAACCAAAAGATCAATTCGGCCGATGCGTGCAGCCCGACCAACAGCAACACGCCCGCCAAAGGAATGGCCTCCGGATGACCGCGGCGACAGGCCCGACGCATCCAGCGACCCAGCCACCACAGGCCGACCAGCACCGGCAACATGCCGAGCACGCCCCATTCGGCCAGCATCTGGAGCCAATCGCAGTGCGCATAGGTCGCGCGAATCGCCAGCTTGCCCTTGGCGTCCTGCAGCGACTTCTCCTCCGCCTGGAAAACCGGCGAGACCCAACGATAGGAGCCCGCGCCCCACCCTGTCCAAACCTTGCCGGACCAACCGCCCGCGGTCGCCATCGCCCACGTCGATCGGCGCAGCGGCGCGCGGTCGTCGGACCCATTGATCTGGTAAGCTTGGGTCTTCAGCTGGATTTTTTTCTCGAGGCTCCGGAAATCCCCCGACCAAAGGAAAGCCAAGAAGACGACCCCGAGGCCAGCCGCGGAAAACCAGAAGACGTCGCGCGACGCTTGCGCCTCCTTGGGCGTGCCCAAGAAATAGGCCAGCGGGGCGACGACGACCAAGAGCAGGAGCGCCATGATGCTGGCGCCGATGCTGGTGGTGAAGAAGACGAAGAAGGCGAGGAAAGCCGCGCAGAAGGCCGCGAGCAAATAGGGGCCACCCCGGGCGGCGGAGGCCTGCGTGCGGCGGAGATGCCAGAAGGTCAGGGCCATGGCCACCGCGGCGTTCAGGTAGAAATAGACGCCGGCGTGGTTCCGGTTGATGAACGTCCCGAAGGTCGTCGCACCGACCGGCACGGGATAACCGAGGATGGACTCCGTATAGCCGCGCTGGTTGAGGAAGCCATAGACGGCGTAGACGCAGGCGACGCCGACGCTGATCCAGGCCAAGATGACCAAGCCTTGGCGACGCCGCAGGCCGGCGCGTAAAGCCCCGAAGACCAACCAAGGGCCCAGCAGCGTCAGCATCAACCGCCAGGCGTTCATGCCGCCGGGATCGTTTTCGTCGGACACGAACGGCGCCGCGAGCCCGCTCGGCAACCAAGCCACGGGCTTCTCCCGGAAGATGCGCCAGAAGAGGTCCTTCTCCACGACGGTGCCCCACGGGTTGCAGGCTTGGACGGCGCAATAGGCGAACAAGACAACCACGACCCAAAACGGCACGGAAGTCAGCCACGCCCGCAGGCATTCCGTGGACGGACGCGAGCGGACATCGCCATAAAGAAGCAGCGCCGGCACCGCTTGGGCGACCAAAGCGCCGAGCGGGAAGGCCCAGTAATCGAGGCGGGTCAACGCCGAGAAGCCATCGGCGGGCTGCGGTGAACACCATCCAGCAAGCCCGAGCGCGAGACCCCAAGCGCCCAGCGCCCACAGTTGCGTGCGATGGCTCCCGACGGCCGCGAGGAGCGTCGCCACCGCTACGCCTAGGAGCAGGAGCAAGGGCCACAGCACCACCCCGCCCCAGGTCCACGGCACCAGCAACAGGATGACCGCCGTCAACGTGATGACGGAGACTTCGCGGGGCGTCAGCGCGGGTCGCTGCGGGCGGCGACCGGGCTCAAAGGAAAACTCAGCGGCCATGCAGCTTAGACCAGACCGGCTTGGTAGATGTCGTGGATGCGCAACAGGCCGAGGCAGCGCTGCGTGGCCGGGTCGGTCACCGGCAAGACCGAGATCTGGGACGGACGATCTTCCATCACGCGGGCAGCGTCGCCCAGCGAGACGGCCGGGTGGGTCCGGATCGGGTTCTTCGTCATGATATCGGCGGCGGTCGCGTCGTTCAGGTCCACGCCGCGGCTTAGCGCGCGGCGCAAGTCGCCATCGGTGATCAGGCCAGCCAGCACGCCCTCGGGTCCGAGGATGCAGGCCGCCCCGTGCGGATGGCGCGTCATGGCGATGACCGTCTCCCGCAAGGACGTGCCGGCGGCGACGACCGCGCAACGCTCCAACGGCTGCAACGCCTCGCCGACCGTGAGCAGGAGGTTGCGGCCCAGTTGGCCCGCCGGGTGGAACCGCGCGAAATCCGTCGCCGCAAAACCACGCTTCGTCATCAACGCCGCCGCCAACGCGTCGCCCAAGGCCAACGTCAGCAACGCGCTGGTCGTCGGGACCAGGCCCAAGGGGTCGGCTTCCGGGCGAGCCCCGATGTCCAAGACAACGTCGGCTTGGGTCGCCAGCGGGGACTGGACGTTGCCGACGATGGCGATGAGCGGCGACTTGAACGAACGCAACGTGGGCAACAGGCGGATGAGTTCGGCCGTGGTGCCGGAGCGCGAGACAAGGACCACCGGGTCGCCGGGCTGCAGGATCCCGAGATCGCCGTGCACCGCATCGGCGGCGTGCAGGAAGATCGCGGGCGTCCCGGTGCTGCACCACGTGGCGGCGACCTTCTGCGCGATCAGGCCGGACTTGCCGACGCCGCAGAGCACGACCTTGCCGGGATGCGCGGCGATCAGGTCGACGGCCTGGGTGAAGGCGCCGTCAAGGCGCGTGGCGAGCTCAGCAAGTGCCGTGGCTTCGGCTTGCAGCAGGGCTCGGGCGGAGTTGAGGGGAGTGGTCATGGTGCGAATGCGTTGAAAGAAGCGGCCGCAAGGCCGGGCAAAAGGGCGAAAGCTCTAGGTGAGAGATGCGAGGCAACCGCCGCGTGGCCGACAGTCCCGCCGACCTAACAATCGCGCCAGCCGTGATGTCACGCGGGAGCGCCAGCCGTCGGCCGATGGACGCTTTCCGAAGCTGCAGTTTGGGCCGCGGCTTCAGGCGCCGCTCACAGCATCTTCCGGGCGACCTCGAGGTCTTCCGGCGTGTCGATGGCGACCGGATGGTACTGCGTCACGACGGTCTGGAAAGTCAGGCCGTGCGCCAAGAAGCGCAGCTGCTCGAGCGACTCGACGGCTTCGAGCTCGGTCGGCGCCAACCGCGAGTAGCCCGCCAAGGTGGCGCGGTCGTAACCGTAGACGCCGATGTGGACCCAATAATCGCGGCGCGCCACCCATTCGGCCGGATCGACTCCGCGGAGATGTGGGATCGGGCTGCGCGAGAAATAGATCGCTTCGCCGTTCTCGGCGCGGACCACCTTGACCACGCTGCTGGCCAAGAGTCGCTCGGCCGTCTGGATCTTCGAGACCGCGGTCACCAAGCGGCATTGCGTTTCCTTCCAACGCGTGATGAGCCCATCCAAGAGGTCGGGCTGGATGAACGGTTCGTCGCCTTGGACGTTGAGGAAGAAATCCCCGGGCACGTGGTCAATGACGCTGGCCATGCGCGCGGTGCCGGAAGGGCAATCGGGCGAGGTCATCACCACCTCGGCGCCAAACCCGCGGGCGACCTGCGCCACCTCGGCGGAGTCCGTCAGCAAGATGACCCGGTCCGCTTGCCGGACCTGCTTGGCCTTTTCCCAGACATGCTGGACGACGGGCTTGCCGCCGAGGTCGAGCAGGACCTTGCGCGGCAGGCGCGTGGAAGCGATGCGGGCGGGGATGCAGAGGGTGATGGACATGAGGAAAGGGGCTCTCGTTAACGCGCGAGCGGGCGGCGAGGCGCGCCGCCGGCGGCCTAAAGTGAAGCCGGCTTACTGGCGGGCCTCGGCGCCATGCGCGAGGTACCAGGCATAGACGCCGCGGATGCCTTCATCCAAGCCGATGCGCGGGCGCCAACCCAACGCTTGGATGCGCGAGACATCCATGAGCTTGCGCGGGGTGCCGTCGGGCATCGCCGGATCGAAGTCCAGCTGGCCGGTGAAGCCCACGGTGGCCGCGACCTTCTCGGCGAGGGCGCGGATCGAGAGCTCCGAGCCTGAACCGATGTTGATGTGGCCGGCTTCAGAATAGCGCTCTAGCAGCATGAGGCAGGCCTCGGCGAGGTCGTCCGCATGGAGGAACTCGCGCAGCGGCGTGCCCGTGCCCCAGAGCTTGAGCTGGCGGTCGCCGCGCCGCTGGGCTTCGTGCATCTTGCGGATCAGCGCCGGGAGGACGTGGGAATTCTGCAGGGAGAAGTTGTCGCCGAAGCCGTAGAGGTTGCAGGGCATCGCGCTGATGAAGTCGCAGCCATGCTGTTGCCGGGCGAAGGTGCAGAGCTTGATGCCGGCGATCTTCGCGACCGCATAAGCCTCGTTGGTCACCTCCAGCGGGCCGGTCAGCAGCGCGGACTCCTGGATCGGCTGCGGGGCGAACTTCGGGTAGATGCAGCTGGACCCCAGGAAGAGGAGCTTCCGCACGCCTGCCTGCCGGGCGCCGTCGATGACGTTGGCCGACATCGCCAGGTTGTCGTACAGGAAATCGTAGGGCGCCGACGAGTTGTGGTGGATGCCTCCAACGCGCGCCGCGGCCATGATGACGTAGGTCGGCTTTTCCTGGGCGTAGAAAGCCCGGACCGCGGAACCGTCGCGCAAGTCGAGCTCCGCGGAGGTCCGCACGACGACCTGCGTATGGCCGGCGGCCTGCAGCGCCCGCACGAGGGCAGACCCGACCATGCCGCGGTGGCCCGCGACGTAAATCTTGGCGGCGCGGTCCATCCGTTTAGCGATGCTTGTGGGCGACCAGCTTCAGGTCGGAGTCAACCATCTTGTGGACGAGCTGCTCGAAGGAAGTCTGCTGCGGGTTCCAACCGAGCTCGCGGATGGCCTTGGCCGGGTTGCCGAGCAGCTGCTCGACTTCGGTCGGGCGGAAATAGCGCGGGTCGACGGCCACGAGGGTCTTGCCGGTCTTGCGGTCGACGCCCTTCTCGTCGGCGCCTTGACCACGCCATTCGAGCTCGATGCCGGCGCGCCGGAAGGCGTGCGTGCAGAATTCGCGGACCGTGTACATCTTGCCCGTGGCGATGACGAAGTCGTCCGGTTGATGGTGCTGCAGGATGAGCCACATGCACTGGACGAAATCCGGCGCGTAGCCCCAGTCGCGCTGGGCGGAGAGGTTGCCGAGGAAGAGGCAATCCTGACGGCCGTGCACGATGTTGGCGACGGCCAGGCTGATCTTGCGGGTGACGAACGTCTCCCCGCGGCGCTCGGACTCGTGGTTGAAGAGGATCCCGTTGCTGGCGAAGATCCCGTAGGCTTCGCGGTAGTTGCGCGTGATCCAGTAGGCGTAGATCTTGGCGACGCCGTAGGGGCTGCGCGGGTAGAAGGGGGTGGTCTCGGACTGCGGGACTTCGACGACCTTGCCGTAGAGCTCGGAAGTCGACGCCTGGTAGATGCGGACCTTCTTCTCCATCTTGAGGATGCGGATGGCCTCGAGCAGGCGAAGCGTACCGATGCCGTCGGTGTCGGCGGTGTATTCCGGGACGTCGAAGGAGACCTTCACGTGGGACATCGCGCCGAGGTTGTAGATCTCGTCCGGCTGCACGTCGCCGATGACGCGGATGAGGTTGGTGCTGTCGCCGAGGTCGCCGTAATGGAGCTGGATCTTCTTGACGTGGATGTCACGGACGAGGTCGTCCATGTAGAGGTGCTCGATGCGCTCGGTGTTGAAGCTGGACGAGCGGCGGATGAGGCCATGGACCTCGTAGCCCTTGTTGAGCAGGAACTCCGCGAGGTAGGAGCCGTCTTGGCCGGTGATGCCGGTGATCAATGCGCGTTTTTTCATGGCTGGGAAAATTAGGCCTGGGCCTGCTTGGCGGCGGCGATGATGCGGGAGCTGCTGTCGATCTTGGCGCCGAGGCCGTCGATGAGCTTAGCCCCATGGCGGTTCAGCACGGCCATCTCGGGGATGTTGCCGGCGTGGCGGTCGCCGCCTTTGCAGAAGACGGCTTCATGGCCGGCGGCCCGCGCCTCGCTGATGAGCTGTTCCAGGGTCGCGCACACGGACCCATCCTGGTCGATGGCCAGCACGGCGCGGTCGACGATGCGCAGCGCCGCGGTGACGGCGAGGCGGGTGTCCTGGTCGATGAACGACTTGCCCTTCTTCAAGGCGCCTTGGGCGTCGTTATTGACGATGACCCACAGGACGTCGCCTTGGGCGCGGGACAACTCGAGCAACTCGAGGTGCCCGCGATGCAGGGGATCGAAATAGCCGCTGGTGATGGCGATGCGCATGATGGACTGCTGGCTTGGGATAGGGAGAACTGCGTTGCTTGGATAGCCTTAAAAGCACCTGAGGTGAAACACTCGGGCAGGCTACCGCACGTGGAGGCGATGGTCGCCGCACGTGAGGGAGGAATCGACTGTCAGCCGGTAGCCCGGCCAAAAACTTCAGGACTCCCTCGGAGGAGGGAGCATCAAAGGAAAGAGCTCGAGGGCGCGGGCATTCCAGCGGCGAAGCCGCGTCAGCCGTTCAATCACCTCGGGAGAAACTTGGCTGCCTTGAGCGCCTTGGAGGATGCGGTCGAGGCTAGGGCTCGATTGCTCCAAGGCCGGCAATACCTGGCTGCGCAGGAGGGTCACGAGCGAAGCGGCCAACGAAGGCGTCGGCTGCCAGCGCTCGCGCCGGGAACCAGGCGACTTAACCGAGAGAATCATCCCGTGGTCACGAAGAAACCTAAGTCCTTGACTGACAGAACCTTTACTCATCCCAAGCCGACCTTGGATTTGGTCGAAATCCACCGCGTCTGACGATGCGTACAGCAAGGAATAGATCTCCGCCACGGAGCGCGGGACCCCCAGAATAGCGGCCATTCTGATAAAAAACTCGGCCAATTCGGCCTCATAAGGGCTCAAGGGGGCAAAGGCAGGCCGACTTTTCCGGCGGGCTTTGAGCTTGGCAGAGGGGGGCGTCATAGGACCAGCAGCAGACTGCAAAGCGATGTTTCAATATTTTTTGAACATACGCAAGGGCTTTTCACCTGAATGAGTTAAAGAGCCTAGGGCGCCCTACCCTGCCCGTCCTTGCCACCCCTTACTAGGGGGGCTATGCCCTTGACCACGCCCCTCATGCGACGCCTTACCTTAGCCTTCTGCGGTTGTGGATCCCGTGCCCGTACCTATGCGGGGATTGCGTCCGGCATGCCCGACCGTTTCGAGATCGTGGCTGGCGCCGACCCGGTCGCCGGGCGGGTGGAAGCCATCCGCGGAAAGTCCGCCCAGCCGGCCGCCTTCCGAGGCTACGCCTCTGCGGACGCCCTGTTCGCGGCCGGCCGCCCGGCGGACGTCGTCGTCATCGGCACCCAGGATGCCCAGCATCGCGACCACGCGATCCGGGCCATGGAGCTCGGTTGCGACCTGCTCCTGGAAAAACCGGTCGCGACGAACCTGGCGGACGTCCTCGCCGTCCAAGCCACGGCCCGCCGCCTCGGCCGGCGCGTCGTCGTCTGCCATGTTCTCCGGTATACGCCCTTCTACGCGAAAGTCGAAAGCCTCCTCCGCTCCGGCCTTCTGGGGGAAATCGTCACCGCGAACTTCATCGAAGGCGTCCAACCTTGGCATCAGGCGCATTCGTTCGTCCGCGGGCATTGGTCGGTCGAAGCCAAGTCTTCGCCGATGATCTTGGCCAAGAGCTGCCACGACATGGACCTCTTGGCCTGGCTGATCAACCGGCCGTGCGTCGCGGTCTCTTCGCATGGCGCGCTCTCGCAGTTCACGGCCGCCCAAGCGCCAGCGGGCGCGCCGGCCCGCTGCACCGACGGTTGTCCGGCCGCCAGCCAATGCCCGTACGACGCCCATCGCTACGCGCAACCCGAAGGCCGCCGCTGGCTGGGGATGGTCTTCGACCGCGCGCAGGAAGCCACGGAGGCGGAGATCTTCACCTGGCTCCGCACCAGCCCGTGGGGACGTTGCGCCTTCCGCTGCGACAACGACGTGGTCGACCATCAGGTCCTGGCCTTGCGCTTCACCGGAGACGTCACGGCCACCTTCACGATGACGGCCTTCGATGAAGGCCGCCACCTGGAGATCTTCGGCACGAAGGGCGTGCTGCGCGGCGGTGCCTTCGTGAAAAAGCACGCGGGCTGCGACTTGATCTTCACGCCGCATGGATGGAACCAGACGCCCGAGAAGATCACGGTGGAAACCCCGACCGGCGGGTATGCCGGCCACGGCGGCGGCGATGCCGGCCTGATGGCGACGCTACATGCGGAACTGACGGGCGCGGACGCCGACGCGATGCGAACCTCCCTGGAAGTCTCGATCCAAAGCCACCGGATGGCCTTCGAAAGAAGGCCGGACCGTGGTCTTGGAGACCTCGGCCGGCTAAAGACTTCCACCTTGGCGCCCCCTTGGGGATTCGAACCCCAGTTACCTCAGTGAAAACGAGGTGTCCTGGACCGGGCTAGACGAAGGGGGCTTCCGGTGGAGAGTGGGAACTTACGGACCGGCCTCCCTTGGTCAAGTGTTTAGGCAAGGGACCAAAAAAGGAGGGGCGCCTCGCGGCGCCCCCCTGTTTTCCTCCGTTTTCGGCGGGTTTCTTAGAACCGCTTACGGTAGCCGGCGTTCACCCCGAGGGAATTGCCGTTCCCTTGTTCATATTGTTCATACGACAAGCCGATGGAGAAGGTGGAATTCTCGTTCGGGCCGAAGTTGAGGGACGGGCTCGCGTAGAAGCCGGAGCCGGCATTGACGCGCAAGCTGGAGGTGTAGGTCGTGTTGATGCCCGTGGAGTTCGTGGACGTGAAGTCGCCGAACTCGCCCGTGAGCTGCTTCACGTAACCAAGGTCCAGGGACAGGCGGTAGCGCCAATCGCCGCGGCCTTCTTCCCACATGTGGTGGAAGCCAGCGCCCGCGCGGACGGACGACTGGGAAATCGACCCCGAGGAAACCGCCATCGCATCCGCCTGGCCAGACTCCGCCAGGCTCGAGAGCTTGGTCGACGAGAACTGCACGCCGATGAAGGGCGTGATGAAGGTATCGGACGACTTCAGGGCGACGACGGTGCCCAAGCGGCCCCACACGCCGTACGTCAAGGCGCTCGGGGACGAAGCGTTGGTGTTGCCGGAACCGATCACCGAGTCGCGCGTGATGGTCGAGGACAGGTGCGCGATCGAGAGGCCGGCATCGAGCGATAGCTGGCCGCGGAGGGCCACCGTGCCGATGAAGGCGTTGCCGGCGAAGCCCGTGCCGGAGGCGCGGGTGGCCGTGTCGCTGGAGAGCGAGAAGTGCTCGGCGGTCAAGGAGAAGCCCGCCACGCCGTCGACGCCCACCTGCTTCGTGAGACCAGCGGTGACGCCATAGGTCGTCGCCTGGTTCTGCAACTCGCCGGTGGCCCCGACCGTGGCCTTGCCGCCGATCGTGTCGACGTACCACTCATTGGAGAGGATGGTCAGGCTCGAACGGTCAAAACGACGGAGCTCGAGACGACGCGCGGCGTTGTCGATGTTCTGCTGGAAGAGCGTGCCAGCCGCCGTGACGGTGCCAGCGGCGCCATACGGCGTGAGGTTATCAAGGGCGGTCTGCAGGGCGGCGTCGCCGAGGATCGCCAAGCCAGCGCCCACGGCGTTGTAGCTCGCGCCCGGGGTGGAACGGTACACGTCGTCCGCCGTGCCCAGCGTCGCGTCAGCGCCGTTGTTCACGAAGACCGAATCCACTTGGGTGATGGACTTGATCGAGGTGAGCAACGAAGCCGGGGCCTTGAAGGCATCGTAGTCGGACGGCGCGCGGACGACATAGACGGCGAGTTCGCCGACCTGGCCGCTCGCATCCGTCGGGTAGGAGAGGACGTAACGGAACGGGCTGATGCCCTGGGCCGTGATCTGGGTCGCCGGAATCAGCGACGTGAAGCTGCTGGCGTTGGCGCCGCTCGTGTCCTTGAACAGGACGAAGCGCTGGCCGAAGGCCGGCGCGACTGGAGCGATCGTGTTCACGTCGTATTGCTTCAACGTGATCGAACCGGTGCCGCCGTTGTTCAGGTCAGCCGTGCCGCTGAAGCGGACCTGGTCGTTGTAGGTGCCGTTGGCCTGCGTGGCCGAGAGCTCCATGACGAAGGCGCCGGAGTTGGTGACGTTGCCGTTCACGGTCACGATGCCGGGCGAATAACCCGGGGCGACCGTGCCGTTGTTCACGAGGTTGGCGTTGGCCAACGCCGTGCCGATGACCGCTTGGCCGCCGAGCGTGCTACCCGCGCCGACCGTCACGCCGCCGCTGATGCCGATGGCGGTGGTGCCGGTCGTCCCGAGGACCACGTTGGCGTTCGACTGCAGGTCAAGGCCGCCGGAG